>VGSG01000004.1 GCA_016875095.1 Deltaproteobacteria bacterium | reverse complement strand
TTGTTCATGGCGTTCCCCCTTCCCATCTTTTTTTGGCAAAAACGGGTATGGCTGGAACGCCTTTATTTTTCAACAGTTTTTGGAGAGGCCCGACCCATTGCCATACAAAAATGGCGAAACTCTAGTGGGGAGGGCCCTTTTGCAAAAAAGCCCCTCTCCGGAAACTCCTCTCATAGCTCCTGGATTTTGAAGCTCTTTCCAAACGCGCGGCATTTTCGTGTTTGACAGATTCAAAAGCCGAGTTACATTATCATGCAAGGTTCTGGTGAGCAAATCGAATCAGCCATGCCAAAAAACGCTAAGCGTCTTTGTCCGGACTGCGCGATGTGCCAGGGCTGCTCAGAAAGCCGCTGTCGCGCTTGCCGTTCGACCGCCAGCACATCAACGAAGCATTGCCTCTCCATCCGAGAGCAGATCGCCCTCTACAACAGTCTAAATCCGCACCTGAGCGCTTCCAACTCCCAGACGTGCGTGTGTCACGGCGCAAACCCCTCTCGCTGCTAACGGATGCGGTATTGTCCTTGTCCCATAGCGAGGGGCCAAACGCCGAAACCCTCGACAGATGCGGTTCCCCCCCAAGGCCGGGTCACCGCGTCCTACCCACTTATACCTTCCACTTGGCACACGGTGATGAGTTCCTCGATCCCCTTGAGAGTGACTTCTCTTTGGGCGGAAACGATCAAACGCTCCCCGAGCTGCTCACGCACCGCGGGCGTGACGAGGATTTCCCCACCTGACGTCTGATCTTCCACTCGGAAGGCAATATTGATCGGACTGCCCACCGCGCCGTACTTCCTGCGCTCTTCCGACCCGATGTTGCCTACGATCAGTTCGCCCACATTGATTGCGACGCCCATTTGCAGGCGCGGAAGGCCTTCTCCCGCGTTCCGTTCGTTCAGCGAGTTCATGGCCTGCTGCATCTCCAGCGCGCAGGCCACCGCTCGACGCGCATCGTCCTGATAGCTCCGAGGGGCCCCGAAGAAGACGAGGATTCCATCGCCGGTGAATTCGTCAATAGTGCCTCCGTGGCGCAAGATGATGTCGGTCATCACCCCGAAGAAGCGATTCAGGACGGTCAGCACCAGGTGGGGTTCAATGGACGCGGTCATTCTGGTGAAATCCCTCAGGTCCGCGACCAGGATGGCGACGGTGCGCAGTTTGCCCCCCAGGTCCGTGGCTGTGGGCGACTTGAGCACTTCCCGCGCCACCTCCTCGCTCACGTAGCGGCCGAAAGTATCCCTAATCAGGTCTCTTTCGCGCAGTCCCTCAACCATTCGGTTGAAACCTTCGCCCATCAGCCCGATCTCATCGTTCGAAACCACGGGCACGGTCACCTGGAGATCTCCAGCGCCGATCTTTGCCATGGCTTGACCGGTTTCCCAAAGGGGCTTTGAGACGCTCCACGCCATCGCCATGGAAAGAGCCACCGCGTTCGTCACCGTGAGCACGAGCAAAAAGACCACGGCCACCGGCATCCGAGAGACAAAGCGGATAATCGACTGGGGATCCGCATCGATCAGGTGAATCTGGCTGAGAGTGAGATAACTTAATACCGCCATGGGCAAGATCCCGATTAGGAGCGATACAAACAGCATCTTCGGAAGAACATTGATTTTGAAGGACCCGGGCACACTCAAGAGCGCCTCGGGTGGGATGAGCATTCGTACCGTGTCCCGAATCCACCGTTCAAGGCGAAAAAAGATTAAGGCCGCGGTAAGGGGCGTGGCCACCAGCCACGTGCCGACTAACGCGCGTAGGGCTGAGTGCCAGTCTCCTCCATGCATGACCTGGTAAGCGGGAGGGGCAAAGGAAAAGAGGATGCCGCTGATCAGCCAGCCAAGTAGCGTAACGCCAGCCATATGTGTCGGCACGTCCAAGAGCCGGGCCGCAGCGTCGCTAAGGCTCTTTTTGTCTCCAGAAGCCACAGCTTGTATCAGTGAGCCTCTGATAGACGCCGTGAGCCTGAGACCGAGGGCGCTTAACAGAGCGATGACTGCAACCAGCCATATGATGAACAGCCCTACTTGCGGACCGAGCGCGCCCGGATCACTTTCGCGGACCAACCCTGCTTCAATGAATCTGAAGTAGATAAAGAGCACGGTCGCGCCAACTGCGTTTCCCACCATGGTAATAATGCCGACGAAAGCCATTCTCCGCTTTGCAATAGGTATGAGGTCCGATTTCATGGTGCTATAAGTCCTCGCTCGGACGAAATGGTTCTCGAATCTCTCTTTCCGCGACCAGGACGATCCTCACGTCCATGACGTTCGTTCGGGTGGGACCGGTAATGATAAGGTCTCCCAGTTTTGCAAAAAAATGGTGCGAATCGTTGTCTCGCAGATAGGATTCGGGGTCCAGCCCCAAATGCCGTGCCCGCGACAGGCTTGAGCAATCCACTAGAGCGCCGGCCGCGTCCGTGGGGCCGTCGGCGCCGTCGCTCCCCGCACTGAGAAAAACCGTGTCAGACAGCTCTGCGGCTCTCCTGACCAGGCTGAGCGCGAATTCCTGGTTCCTGCCCCCAAGTCCGGCGCCTCTTACCACAACCGTGGTTTCACCGCCACTCAGCACACAAGCAGGCCGCGGAATCGGATTGTCCGTGGCCTCTATCTCACGCGCTATTGCCGCGTGCGCCAATGCCGCTTGCCTGGTGTCTCCTTCGATTGAGGACGAAAGAATGAGAGCATGGTATCCAAGCTCTTCAGCCCTTGCCTTCCCCGCTTTGAGGGAAAGAATGTTTGAACCGACGATCACATTGTGCGCTCGTTCAAAGATCTTGTCACCAGGTTTCGGGGTTTCGGGCGCCTTCCCGATCACGCCGTCACGCACCCGTTGCAGGATTGCCGCCGGCGCTCGGTCCTCAAGTCCGTACCGCTGAAGAACCTCCTGCGCATCCCCGAATGTGGATCGGTCCGGCGCAAAAGGACCGGAAGCAATAGTGTCAGGATCGTCACCTATCACGTCCGAGAGCATGAGGTTAATCACAGTGGCGGGATACGCGGCGCGCATCAGGCTCCCTCCTTTGGTGAAGGAGAGGTGCTTGCGCACCGCGTTGATCTCGTGGATATCCGCGCCCACCTTGAGGAGCAGCCTGACCAGCTCCTGCTTGTCCTGGAGAGTCACGGGCCTGATAGGTCCGGGGAGGAGCGCGGAACCGCCGCCTGATATGCACGATATCACCAGGTCCCGCTCTCCGGCGTTTCTCAAGAGAGAAAGTATCTCGGCCGCGGCGCGCTCACCGGCAGCGTCCGGAACGGGATGAGCAGCCTCCACGATGCGGATCGTCTTTAGAGGCAGCCCGTGCCTGTGCTTCACGCAGATCAGCCCTACCTCGATCCGATCCCCGAGCAGATCTTCAAGGGCTTTTGCCATGGGCGCGCTCCCCTTTCCCGCGCCCACCACCAAGATACGATCGTAATCCGAGAGCTTGAAACGCAGGCCCTTGCCGACCTCTAGTTCGTCTTCGCGAAGTCGTGCGAAACGCTTGACCGCTTCTTGAGGATCAGCGGCTTTGAGGCACGCGAGGAATATGTCATAGGCGTCCGACCTGAGTTTTTGTAAGCGTTCCCGCATGTTTGGATCTCCTCCCTTATCGGCCGATATTAGGACGGGGATTGACCGAAGGTCGCGGCTCACTGAGCCTGCCGCGGGGCAGCCATCTCCCAAACGACATGAGAAAAGTCTTCCAACATACGGTAAACTATGATATATTTCACCAAACCATGTTCGGCCGGTGAACGCACCCCATCATAGCTGAGGAAGGAACATGAAAAAACGTCTTTCTTATTGCCTGCTCCTGGCTCTCGTCCTCGCAGTCGTCCCGACTCTCTCCCAGGCCCGCGGAACCAGATATTACATCAACTGGCCGACGAATCACATCGGGCCCGTGTACGTGCAAATTTACGACATGCAGTTCACCAATCCTTACGAATACGTTGACAAGTTCAAGGTCTGGGTCACCTGGGATTGCCAGACCAAAGCCTACGACGTCGGCGCGCTCGGAACCTTTACCCTAAAGTTCTACAAATACGAGCACTGCAAGGGGCCTATGATCATTACAGGCAACACATCCACTTTCAAGATTCGGTACAGCCTGTGTCCCCCCTGGATCTGATTAGGCGCACATGATTGCTTGCACGGTCTCATCCGTGAATCAGATTCTATGCCGGATCTCAACGTCGTGACCTTTGAGCGATGCTCTATCCTTGACTGCTTTCGCATAGCTTCCCACACTAGAACCATTGCCTTGGTCGGCGCGGGCGGCAAGACAACTCTTATGTACCGCTTGGCGTCGGAGCTGCGCGCTCGTGGGCGAAAGGTGGTGACCACCACGACTACGAAGATCTTCCCGCCACGACCGGATGAATCCCCCCTCCTTGTGATCACCCGCGATAAGCCTGACTTGTCCGCGCTCCGCAAAGACCTGGCCCAGTTCGGTCATATAACTGTGACCGGGCTGCGAACCGCCTCAGGGAAGCTCAGCTCGGTGTCCGAAGAAAACATCCGGGAGTTCCTCACTGTGGCGGATTGCGTCATCGCGGAAGCCGACGGCGCCGCGGGCCGTCCTATCAAAGCGCCTGAAGCCTGGGAACCGGTGGCGCCGAGCTTCACCGACCTGTTAATCCCGGTGGTTGGATTGGACGCGCTTGGCCGACCGGCAACCCACGACGTGGTATTTCGTCTAGCCTGTTTCACAGAACTCACCGGCCTGGCCGAAGGGGACACCATTACTGCGGCGGCCGTGGGAAGACTCCTTGCTCACCCCCAAGGCGGGCTGAAAAACGCTCCTGTCCGCGCTCAAGTCATTCCGTTCCTCAACAAGCTGGACTTGCTCGCAGACCGAAGCCTCATCCAAGAAATCTCGCGAGTGGCGGCGCGAGAATCGGCCTCCCGGATCGGCCGAATAGTCGCAGGAAGTCTCAAGGGCCGGTCGGAAACCTTCATACTAATGAACGATGGGGAGCTGGACGAATGACGGACGGTCCTTGTCTCTCAATAAGCGAACATTCGGCC
This sequence comes from Deltaproteobacteria bacterium, assembly GCA_016875095.1. Taxonomy (GTDB): domain Bacteria; phylum Desulfobacterota; class Desulfomonilia; order Desulfomonilales; family Desulfomonilaceae; genus VGSG01. The sequence continues at coordinate 109,215 of VGSG01000004.1, read as the reverse complement.
GCGGATCGATAACCGGCGTCTCGAAATTGTCCGCGTCTGCAAAAGTAATCGTAATCCGAATACGACTTCCTTTATGAAACCGATACGAGGTCGGCAGCAAGCTGAAGATCAGCTCAGCCGGCTCTCCGGCCCGAATTGGCGTCAAGTCGCTCTGATAGTGGGAATGGAAGGGTAGGCCCATATTATTGAAAGGCGCTTGGCTCAACTTGCGATGAGACGCGCGAAGATTTCCTTCCGTGATGTACGTAGAATTGCCGTTGCCATCCACCTCTTCCAAGTAGACAAATGCATCGAGATCCGAAGCATCGGTGGTGAGCCAAAGATGCGCAACCGGGTGGCCCGTGACCTCCACATCCTTCTCCAGAGGGGAACTCGTATAGGTGAGCGCCTTTTTGTCATTCGTTTGCATGTCCGGGTAATCGCGCGGCCAGTTCACCGAGGACCATCGTGATTTCTTTCCGGTCGTCGTCGTGTAATCCACGGTATACGCATCGAAGACATCCGCGTCCGCCGGCGATTCGGCGGTCAGGGAGCCGTCATTGATCGAGCCGATACTCCCCGTGGCGCCTCGGCCGAGAAACAATTGGGTTACTTTCACGTTTTTCACGGGCCATTGGCTGGAAGTTTGCCAGGCTTGTTTCCCAGGGGCTCCCATAACGTAATAGTGAATGGACGGCTCATCCATAATACCGTTGTCGATCCCCTTGAGCCAACGGTCAAACCAGCGATGCGCCTCAGCTCCAAAATCCAGGTCGAATTGGCTTTTTTCCACCCCGCTGTGATCCAGCGGACGGACGATCAGTCGCTTGGGCGTCGTGAGGTTGTTGTGCCAGAAAAACATGTCGCACGTGAAAATGTCATACCAACCATTGGTCATATAGACCGGGATGCCTGACTGGTTGATCCGGTCTATCAAAGGGTACAGAGCAGCTCTGTCCTGCCAAAGGTTCTTTCCGCCTTCGGTTATGCAGTCTCGGTACGGGCATCGTTCGGTGGCGCGGGATACTGTGCCCGCAAGCAGCCTCGTACGTTCCTTACGGGCCTCGGCAAGCAACGCGCCGTCCTTGTCGCTATCCACGGGCGTAATTACGGACTCCAGAAATGTCACCGACCAGGCGAAAAACGCGCCGAAGGCTTTGTTGTAGACTCCGCCCGGATAGCTGACCGCGCCGTAAAGATCCATTGGGCTCGATGTAGGAAAGAGCGCTTTCAGGCGCCGATTTCCGGCGCTCGCGGCGGCGAATTGTATCATTGCTTGCATGGAATCGCCAAACATGCCGATGTTTCCGTCACACCAGGGTCTGGACGCGATCCAATTCAAGATTTCGTCAGCCTCTTTGGCGCCCACGTCAAAAGATGGGTCCATCACTCCAAAGGATGCGCCTGTTCCCGGGCGCTCCACAACAATAACCGCGTACCCGTGCTTGACCAAATTCTCAAGCCACCTGGTCCTGAATAGCGGACCCATCAGACGCCCTTGGCCGGACAGCCAGTACCGGAGTCTGAGCATTGCCGTTTCTTTCCAGTCCAAGGTAAACAAGCCCGCAATAATGTTCTTTCCGTCCTTGTCGAAAATTGTGAAAGTTCGCAGATAGGGCGTGTATTTGAAAAGGACGGGTAAAGGCTCGCTCGCTGGAACTCCATGCTTACTGGGGAGTATGAGATCGTACGCGAGTCGCGTTCCATCGGCCAGTGTCAAGTAATCCGAAGCACACTGAAAGCCGTCATAACGAGCCTCAGAGTAGCCGTGGTATCGACCGAACGTTGACACTTTTTCCTGGTAGGTCTGACTCCTGTAAAGCAAGAAAATTGCAACAGCGAGGACCGCGGCAAGAAGAGCAAGTTTCAGTTTGGTGTTGATCAACTTGTTCACCGAATTTATGAAACGCGTCACTAACCCCCGGCCCATTTGCGTAACGGGCCGGATGCCACAAGGTAGAGCAGGGCGCTGTGGGGGCCCAATTTGAGGAGTCGGGCGGTTTCATCATCGTAGAACGCGCCGATTCCGCAGCAGCCGATCCGCATGGAAGTAGCCGCCAGGTAGAGGCGCTGGCCCAAGCGTCCTGCCGTGAGCATCGCGTACCGATAGCCGCGAGATCCCCAGACCGTTTCCAGCTTTTCCAGGTCGGCCAGGAAAAGAAAGTGCAGCGCGCAATTGGACAGCCACTGCTGATCCAGGCACGCGTGCGTCATCTCTTCCATGAGGAAGCCTTTGGCTGCCAGCGAGATCGACTTGACACCTGTGTCGAGAAGATAAAAACCCGGATCCAAATCCTGAACGCTCCCGGAAAGAAAACCCACCGCAAGCGCGCTCTCGACCACGCGGGCCGCGTCTCCGGACTCGGGACAAGCAGGGCAGAGGGATTCCAGCAGAGCGAGGAATTCGTCCGACGACAGTTCCTTGCGAACGTAGTTCCGTGTTGAACGCCTCTTAAAGACCGCGCCGGCGTAGTTGTGGACGGCAGGCCACGCTTCCCGTTCCGGGAGTGTGTCGGTCGCTTGAGAATGCAGCCCCAGACAATCCCGCATGGGCTCAAAGTCTTGCACCGGGCCCGGCAGCTTGCTGGAAGCCCCGTGCATCCGCCGGATCTCGGGAAAATCAGCCTCGCGCTCGGAAACACGACTCGGCCCAGCCAGATCGCCTGCCGGCGCGCTCAGCTCCGCCGCCTTTCCCGAAACCTCGCCGCCCGCGGCCGTGACACATGCCACCACCAGGCATGCCTCGCGAGTCGGATCCACACCGAGCAATTCATTGATCCGCCGATCGTCAAAATCGTAGAATAGCTCAAAAGGGAGCTCCAGAGCCCTCAAGGCCAGGCAAAGGTTTTCCGCCAGGTGCCCGGTGTCCAGGAGGCTGTACCGATAGGCCCTTTCCCCGTACTTCCAGGAGCTGCGGGCAAATATGGTCGTGAGGAAGAACGCGGATACGGGAGTCCCTTCTTTCCCGGAGGCCACGCCTTGAATTACCCAGGGCATTACATTGCCCGATCTCAGCAGAGTGAGCGCGTGCAGCCCAATGCTGTGATGGTACAGTCCGTCGTCCAGATCGGAAAGCCCACGCGCCGCCACGTAAAGCTCAAATGGGTAGAGCGCGCCCGCTGAAGCTACGCTCCGGTAGTAAAAATCCGCTCCGCTGTACCTCGCCTTGGCTGTGAGCGAATGAGCGAGGAGCATTACCTGAGCCAGCCGATCTTTGTTCATCACCGGCGCGCTCAGCGGCGCCACGGACCTGAGGACCTCTTCAAGGCGCCACTCAGGCCACTTCATCACCTGCGGCAAGGGAACCGTCTTAAGGCCCGGATAGGACTTGAAAAGATCGGGCTGACTACCCCAGTCCATGGCGTGGCCTTTGAGCCGGCTCCGCTCATAGCCTGTCTTGCGATGATATTCCGCCGCCGACAATTCCATGCCCAATCCCCCGGCATAAGGCCGATTAGCGGTCGAGGCGCATGTTATCAGCCCCCCCACGGCATTGTGGAGTACACCTCGGTCAGTTTGTCACGGTACTGCCGGAAGAATCGCTCGTGTTCGCGCTCCCACCTGGAGAGCATCTCCAAGGCTTCTTTGGCTTTACCGTCCGTCTTCTGAGCCATGCGCGCGTAGAATTCGCTCAGATCCTTCTCCATAAGCCACGCGACATTGAAAACGGTCACATCGGGGACCATGGACCCTTCCACGCATTGCTGCAAGAACTCGGATCGGGCGCGTTCGTCGAAGTAATTGGTCGGCTCAAGGGATACGGCGCCCGCGGCCTCCAGGTCCAGCTCCATCCCCTGTCGAAGATCGTCCAGCAACCGGGAAATGAAGCTGATGTGTCTCCGTTCTTCTTCGATGAGCCGCTCGAACGCGGACTTGGCCGCGCCGATCCCGATACGGTCGAGGGAAGTCTGGAAAAAACTCATCCCGGTCTGTTCCTGGTTCAGCGCGTACTCGAAGATCTTGATCAGTTGCGGCTGTGTGGTCATGGCCTGCTCCTCATATGACAGCCATCTTGTCATAGAAGCGGTCTTTTAGTGAATGCCGAATTCTTTGTCCGGTTCGCGGCGCCGCGCCAGGTCATTACTGCGGAAGCAGGAATCCGGTTCAGGAATGGTGGCGCAGGGTTTTCCACCGCACGCTTGCCGGGATTACGCCGGCGCGCGGGAGTTTATCATTTTCTTTTATCATTCCCATAGGAATTATGCGCCATGAACCCACGGAAAAGGCTGGGGGCCAGGGGAGTCCGGCCAGGTCATCAGGCGCGGCCGCGTCATATCCGCAGAACAATAGTGCATTTCGGTTGGAAGCTGCTTTACTGGCTACAGAAATGGAGGCTATCGAATTCCTCTCGACCGGCTCCCACTCTCTTGATCGCCAATTACGGTCATATTATTAATTGGTTAGGCACACCCTTCCCCAATGGCGCAATTCTTGACTCCTACCCCGCCGTAACTGCCATACCAGCACCGGAAAAAGGAGACACTTCATGACCCGGAAACAAGCCACTGAATTGATACTGGACGCCAAGAAGAAGAAATGCCTCTCCTGGGAACAAATCGCCAAGGAAGTAGGCGGCCACACCGTCTGGGTGACCTCGGCTCTCCTGGGACAGAACAGTATGAGCGCCCGGGAAGCGGAAAGGGCCGCCAAACTCCTCGGACTCGATGCGGAAGTCCTCTACGCGCTCACCGAATTCCCTGTGAAGGGCTCGCTCGACGCGACGGCGCCCGTTGATCCGCTTATCTATCGTTTTCACGAGATTATGCAGGTGTAAGGCATCGGCATGTTGGCGCTGCACAGCCTGGGTAGGCTTTCACTCGGGTGCATTTCAGGGTCTTTGGTGGCTATTGCCCTCGGGGTGGCGCTGGAGCTGAATCAGACCTTGTTCAAGGCGCTGAACCCGTACGTGCAGATTCTCCGGGCCATTTCGCCGATTGCCTGGATGCCGTTGCTCCTCTATTCGGTCCGGAGCAGCGGTTGGACCGCAATTCTGGTGCTATTCATGGCGAGCGTCCGGCCGACCATGGCCAACACCGCATTCGGGGTGGCCGGCATAAGAAAGGACTATTCAGCGTATCCTACATCCTCCAGATGCGCCCGGCCTATTCCGGTTGAGATTCCTGCAAACGCTATAATAGCCAGTGGACACCGAGCGTGAAGAACGCTATGTTTTAAAATTGGGGTAGATGGCTTCATCTTTGACTGAGAGCGCTGTAATATTTCTGCCTGCCCGGAACCGGCCGGCGCCACAAGAACAACAGATATGGAGAGCACGATGCAAAAAGGAACCGATACGGTAAAGCGAGGTCATGCCCAGATGCTCAAGGGCGGCGTAATCATGGATGTGGTAACTCCCGACCACGCCCGTATCGCGGAAGACGCAGGCGCATGCGCGGTGATGGCCCTGGAACGAGTCCCGGCCGATATCCGCGCCCACGGTGGCGTGGCGAGAATGAGCGACCCCGGATTAATCGCGCAGATCATGGAGTCGGTCTCCATCCCGGTCATGGCCAAGTGCAGAATCGGGCATTTTGTTGAAGCGCAGATACTGGAAGCCCTTGGAGTCGATTACATTGACGAGAGCGAAGTCCTGACGCCTGCCGACGAACAAAATCATATCGACAAATGGCCCTTCAAGGTTCCCTTTGTATGCGGGTGCCGCAACCTGGGCGAAGCGCTCAGGCGGATCGGAGAAGGCGCTGCCATGATCAGGACCAAAGGCGAAGCAGGCACCGGCGACGTGGTGGAGGCGGTCCGTCACGCCAGGGCGGTTATAGGAGAGATCAAACGCCTTACCACCATGCGCGCGGACGAGCTGATGGCCTACGCGAAAGAAATCGGCGCACCGTATGAACTGGTCAGGGAAACCGCGGAATTGGGGCGTCTCCCGGTCGTGAATTTCGCTGCAGGCGGGGTTGCCACACCCGCGGACGCGGCCATGATGATGCAATTGGGCATGGACGGCGTCTTTGTGGGGTCGGGGATCTTCAAGAGCGGCAATCCGGCAAAGCGGGCCAAGGCCATCGTGGAAGCCGTCACTCATTACGATAATGCGCAAATACTCGCGGAAGTGAGCAAGGGCCTTGGGGAGCCCATGGTCGGGATAGGAGTGACCGAACTGCCTGAGAGCGCTCGTCTGGCCGTCCGTGGATGGTAGAGCAGGATGAAGGTCGGAGTGCTTGCGTTACAAGGGGATTTTCAGGAGCATGAGCAGGCGCTGGGCAAGATTGGCGTCGCGGCCGTTGAAGTTCGCCTTCCCGAGCGCCTGGAGGGATTGGACGGGCTGATTATTCCCGGAGGAGAGAGCACGACCGTCGGAAAGCTCGCGACCACCTTCAAGCTGATCGACCCATTGAAAGAGTTTGCCAAAACCACGCCGGTGTGGGGCACCTGCGGCGGCCTGGTCTTCATGGCCAAAGATGTGGGTTTTGATCAGCCGGTCCTGGGAGTCCTTGACATGGTGGTGGAACGCAATGCCTTCGGCCGGCAGGTTGACAGCTTCGAAGAGGATCTGGACATCAAAGGAATTGAGGGAGGCCCTTTCCACGGGGTATTCATCCGCGCCCCCGAGGTTAAGCAAGTGGGGCCGACCGTAGAGATCCTCTGCCGCATCCAGGACGGCCGCATCGTTGCGGTCAGGAACGGCCATCTGTTCGCGACGGCCTTCCATCCCGAGTTGACCGATGACTTGAGGCTCCACCATTATTTCATAGAGATCGTTGCGGAGAAGTCTCGCTCGATATAACCTGAAGCGCCTCTCTTCCAGGCGCATCCTTCCAATGGCTCTCACACATTTTTTTCGTTACGTATCGGCCTGAAGCATGAAGAAATTCGCGGCGCTTCTGGAGTATGACGGCACATGCTACCACGGTTGGCAGCTCCAAAGCGGAGCGCCGACTATTCAGGAAGCGCTGGAATCCGTCCTGGAGCGGATCTTGGGCAAAGCAACCCGAGTCCACGGCGCGGGTCGCACGGACGCGGGGGTGCACGCAACCGGCCAAGTAGCGCATTTTGTCGCTGACTGGCAACATACCGAACAGGATCTCCAGCGAGCGTGCAATGCTCTATTACCCGTGGACATCACCGTGATGGGCGTTCGGTCCGCGGCCGCGGACTTCCATGCACGGCATTCGGCGCGGTCAAAGACGTACGCGTACCGCATTCTGAACAGGCCGTTGCGCTCTTCCCTCATGCGCGCGTATTCGTGGCATGTGCCTCGGCCCCTGGATCCGACCGCGATGGAGAAGGCTGCTCAAGCCCTCGTCGGGACCCATGACTTCGCCGCATTCGGCGCTCCAACGGATGGCGCCCCCTCCACTGTTCGGAAAGTCCTAGAAGTCTGCTGGCAGAGGGATGAAGGAAGCGATATCCTTCGTTTCACCATCCGGGGCAGCGGATTTCTTCGGCGCATGGTTCGCTCGATCGTGGGCACGCTCGTCCCTGTGGGCCTGGGGAAGATGGACCCAGAGGAATTCCTGAGCATCCTGGATTCCCGGGACAGGTCCAGAGCCGGGGCTACCGCGCCTCCATATGGGTTGTGCCTCGAATGGGTGGAGTATCAGGACATGCTCTTCCACAAAGGAGATACGTGAGTGTTTGAAGCGGCGTACATCAGGGCTCTTCAAGACGGATCTTTATCGGCAAAGGTGGAAACTGCGAGGGAGATGCTCCGAGACTGCAATTTGTGCCCGCGGGATTGCCGCGTGAATCGACTGGAAGGAGAGACAGGTTTTTGCGGAATCGGCGAGAAGGCAATGGTGGCCTCCGCGCATCCCCATTATGGCGAAGAAGGGCCCTTGGTAGGCTCAGGCGGGTCAGGAACCATTTTCTTCACGTCGTGCAACCTCAAATGTGTTTTCTGCCAGAATTTCGAGATCAGCCAACTCATGGAGGGCCGGGAAGTCGACCGGCCGCGCCTGGCGGACCTCATGTTGGACCTGCAGAAGATGGGCTGTCATAATATTAATTTTGTGACTCCATCCCACGTGGTCCCCCAGATCCTTGACGCTCTGTATATGGCTGCTGAAAAAGGGCTAAAGGTCCCCTTGGTCTACAACACGGGCGGATACGATTGCGTCGAGATTTTGCGCCTTCTGGACGGAGTCGTAGACATCTACATGCCTGACCTGAAGTTCATGGATTCGGAAGCAAGCAAGCTCCTCATGAATGCGCCCGATTACCCGGACGTGGTGAAGGCCGCCATTCGGGAAATGCACAGACAGGTGGGCGACCTGGAACTGAATCAGAAGGGCGTGGCAACTCGCGGGCTGCTCGTCCGCCATCTTGTTATGCCGGATGACTTGGCCAGCACCAGACAGGCCATGCGATTCCTCGCGGAAGAAATCTCGTCGAACACCTATGTGAACGTGATGAGCCAATACAGGCCATGCGGCAGGGCCTTCGAGGACGCGCGGATCGCCAGATCGGTGACCCGTCGGGAGTACGAAGCTGCTCTCAAGGCCGCGGAGGAACAAGGAATCACCAGACTGGATGAGCGGGCGCCTATAAGATTGAGATTCTTGTGAAGGCAGACCAAGAATCCTCGCAGGTCCGCCATGAAATGGCTAGGATGTGGTGACTCCTTGTCCCGCTGGGGTACGCGTCCTACTGGGCTGGTGGGACAGGCATCCTGCCTGTCATTCCTTGGGAAAATGGTTCCCAGCCTGCACAGACAGGCGGGACGCCTGTCTCACGGAAGTCTGCCCCACCACCTCTTTCCGCATATGTCACGGAATTTGCAAACGCGAACACATTAGGAAGGCAAGCGTTATCTCAGAAGCCGCTTTCATTAGGAACCGATGCGAGAAAATTGGAGATTAGATGGTCCAGAACCATGTGTGCGTCTTCCACTGGGCCGTATTCACCGCGCTCGGTTCGCACGTGGATCGCATACTGCGCCACCTCTTTCATTTTTCCTCCGTCGAATCCCACGATGGCCACGGTGACGCCGCCGTGATTTCTCGCGAATTCGAGCCCCTTCACCGCGTTGGGCGAATTGCCGCTCGCTGATATACCAACCACCACGTCTCCCGGGCGCATCAAGTTTCGTAGTTGCCACCAGAACACATTCTCGTAACCGATATCGTTCGCCAAACAGGTGATGAACGCGTTATTCGCAGTGAGACTGAGCGCCCTGAACGGCGCTCGTCCCTCGGGAGACGCGCAGAAGCCCAAATCATTGGCAAAATGCGACGCGGTGGCAGCGCTCCCGCCGTTGCCGAAAAAGAAGATGGTGTTCCCTTTTGAGCGAGCTTCCAAAAAGAGGTTGATGACTTTCCCGATCTCTTCGTGGTCGAGCCTTCCAAGCACCTCCACCAGATGACCTATATAGGAGCGCGCGAACTCAGCGCTGGTCGTTGCGACAGACGAAGGCATTTCCGGCATCCTTTCACCGCTTGAATATGATTCTCAAGGACTTATACCATTTCGCCCGTCAAAAAGTAACCCGGAGAAGTTTCGGCTCGGGGAAGGCGGTTTCCGCCATGCTTTGACTCAAGGGACAATTTTCTTCCCGAAAAGGCGACGGTCGAATTGTTTTTGTGCTAGCCTGAGCCATGAACTCCATAACCCCGAGCCATTGGGAGCTCCTATGCGAAAGCTCAATCCTGAGTATGTGCAAGCCGTTCGTGATGCCACCAACCAGTGCCCCTATTTCAACCTCCTCTCCATGAAGATACGGGAACTGCACATTGGGCGGTCCATCATCGAAATCGATCTCGAACAGAAGCATCTTCAGCCTTTTGGGATAGTTCACGGCGGGGTCTTTTCATCGATCATCGACGCGGCCGCGTTCTGGGCGGTTTACCCTGAGGTGGATGAAGATACGGGCATGACTTCCGTGGACCTGAAATTGAATTATCTGGGGCCCGCGACTACCGGTAAACTCATTGCCAAGGGGAAACGCATCAAACTAGGGAAAACTCTTGGACTGGCCGAGGCGGAAGTGACCGATGAGAAAGGGAAGCTGCTGGCTCACGGCGCTTCCACGCTCATGGTGATCCCGGGATTCATGTTCGACCCGGACCGATCGGCGCTTCCGCCGAAGTTCCTATAATATCCCGCTCCCTGCGTGTGCGCCCGGCCGTTACTCCACGATCCTTTGAGATTCACTGACGGCCCGGAAGCAAAGGTTTGCGCTTATGGAAAATCCGGTCCTCGACGCTCATGTCCATTGCGGTTACACCGTGCCGTTTGAAGAGATCGCTCGAGAATGGGAGCGAGGTCGGATTCATGGCGGCTCGGCTTTCTCTCCTGTGGAGGAGATCTACGACCGATACGACCCGTTGTTCACGGATTCCGCGGCGTATCGGAAGAGCAGACAGGCGGCGCATGAATATCTGCTTCGCATCGCCCGGAACGAACGGGTCTTTCCGTACTTCTTCGTCTGGAACGATTTCCCATCGATTCCTGATGGATTCCTCGGGATCAAATGGCATCGGCACGCGAGCGAACCCACGTACCGCTATGAAACACCTGAATGCGAGCGGATAATCGATGAGATTTGCCGCAAGAAGCTTCCCATCGTTCTGGAGGAGGAGTTCGCCAATACCCTGACATTCGTGAAGCGAATCGCGGAGCGCACCGTAGTGATCATCCCTCATATGGGCGGCCTGAATGGCGGATATGACCGACTCAAACGCGCCGGTATCTTCGAGAGTTCGCAGGTCTGGGTAGACACCGCGCTGGCCGGGAGGGGCGAAGTGGAAGACTTCGCGAAGGAATTCGGCGTCAATCGAATCCTCTTTGGGTCGGACTACCCTTTTGGCAATCCCGAGTACGAGAGGAGCAAGGTGGAGTCGATATTCTCGGGAGACGAGCTCAGGCGTATTTTAGGCGGGAATCTAATGGGACTACTAGAGACAAAAAGCGATCCGGGAGGCTGCTGAGCAGGCCCCAATGAAACTGGGCGCGTGTTACGCGACGTCCGATCAGACCGCGGTATGCGGGTGTGGGACGTGAAAGCTAGGTTTCCGACACTTAGGGTTTCACGATAGGGGTCGGTGGGGCGGTCCGGGAGACTCCCCTCGGAGAGGGGAGCCCCCGGAGTCTTGGCGCTTATTGCTGCATTCGGCCTGATCCGCCGCGGAATCCTCCACCGCGATGGAGCCCGCCATGTCTTTTCCCCTTCAGCTCGGCAAGCTTCTGGATCTGTTCAGGCGTGAGGACCTTCAAGCGCTCCCGATTAGTTTTCAGTCGATCCCGCATGAGGTCGGAGTTGGCTTTGACGAGTTCTTCGTCGATACGAGTCAATTTGTCAGGATCAACTTTTCCGGACATGAGCATGGTCTGCTTCTCGTCTGACAGCGAAGCGAGAGCCATGCGTGTCTTGCGAGTCCGCTCTCTGAAGTCCACCCTAAGGGCGCGCAGCTTATCCTGTTGTTCTTGGGTCAGTCCGAGATCCTTGCCCAGCGCTTCCCGCATAGCTCCTCGCTCCCCAAAGGGTCGGCGCATAAAAGGTCCCCCAGGACCCATGGGGCCTCCTTGATCGGGAGGCATTGGGCCGGCTGAGGCAATCAGTTCCAGGGGGGTTCCGGGATCTTCCTCAATTACGGCTCTGGTTGTGGAAGGGGCCGCGAGCAGGATTATCAGAAGCGGCAGCAAGAGGATGGAGTGTTTTTTCATAGCCATGAGAGTGCTCCTTTCTCGTCAATGGTCAGAATATGGCTTCTCATGCCGGCATGAGCTCGGCCGGCTTGGCCGTGCTCAACGAAGCGCTGTTACCCATGCAGACGTCCCAGCGGGGTTGTCGTTAAACGGAACCGCCCATGTTTGTGTGAAAAGCTTTCCGCACCACTTGACGGCGCGCGGGTTCATTTGGTACTAATAGCTGGAAGAGCTAGTTTCTTTCCCGGTTCATTGTCCGGCTACCCCAAGAAGCGGCTGTAGCCGGTGGCCGGGAGAGGGCGACTTGGAGTTACAAACCCCGTCAGGTCCGGGAGGAAGCAGCGGTAGTAATCTCGAGGGTCGGCCCTCTAACCCCCCGGCCATCGACTGCGGCCGTTTCTCTTATTCCAGGATTTTCCACGAGGATGCCTTCCTATCTTGTTCTGGCTCGCAAGTACAGACCGGCAACGTTCCGAGACGTCATCGGCCAGGATCACGTCATCCAGACCCTATGTAATTCCATCGTGTCAGGCCGCATTGCGCACGCATTTCTTTTTTGTGGGGTGCGGGGGGTAGGCAAGACTACAATAGCCCGGGTGCTGGCAAAAGCCCTCAATTGTTCCGGAAGGAAAGACAACGAGCCGGACCCGTGCAACACCTGCGCGTCGTGCCGAGAGATCGCCGATGGGGTGAGTGTGGACGTCCAGGAAATCGATGGGGCGTCGCACACGTCGGTGGAAAACATCCGGGAGATCAACGAGAACGTCAAGTATCCGCCGGTCAGCTCTCCGCACAAGATCATTATCATCGACGAAGTGCACATGATCTCCATTAACGCGTTCAATGCGTTGCTCAAGACCCTTGAAGAGCCTCCCGCCCATGTGAAGTTCATGTTCGCCACGACTGAGGCCCACAAGGTGCCCGCGACGATCCATTCCCGTTGTCAGAAGTTCACGTTCCGCACGATCTCCATCCGCGACATGGTTGAAGGCATGGCTCGTATCCTCAAGAAAGAGGGTTTGGAAGCGACGGAAGAGGCGCTTGGGCTCCTTGCGAAAGAGGCCCAGGGCTCCTTTCGGGACGCTCTGAGCCTTCTGGATCAGGTGATCGCGTACGGAAGCGAGGGTGTCACTGCCCAAAGCGTCATGGCTACTCTGGGGATAGCGGGCCGAGGGGTCTTCGCGGAACTCATGGCCGCCTTGCTGGACCGAGATGCTCCCGCTGCTCTCGGGAAGACGCGCGATCTGTTTCAGGAAGGTTACAGTCCCGAACAATTCGCCTTGGACTTGATCCAGTACGTGCGCAACCTCGTCTTGGTGAAAACGCTGCCCCCCGAACAGAGAAGCCGAGGAGTCGTGGACGCCACCCCCGGAGAACTGGAAGAACTGGAGCGGCTCGCACAACGAGCCTCCAGGGAGGACTTGCAGAACCTCTTCAGCATTCTCTACCGGAGCGAGAGTGACATCAGGCGCGCGGGGAATCCGTGGGTTGCCCTGGAAATGACCATTCTGCGCGTAGCATACGCTCCCCACGTGGTGGAACTGGCTGAGATCATTCGTCGCATCGACTCCGCGCCACGAGGCTCGGCATCCGTGATCCCGAGACAACCGACTGGCGCTGAATCCGACAGAAAGACCGGCGGCCGAGGCCCGGCCGTCACCCGTGCAGTAACCGAGCCCTCGCAGACAACGCGGCCGACCGAAGCGCCGGCCGTGGCCCGTGACGGCGCCGGCGGCTTTATTATCGAGGAAGTCACGCCCGCGCTGACAGGTCACGAAGATGAGGTCTGGTCCAGAATTCGCAGAGAAGTGGAGGAAACCGGGGTTGACAACGTGTTGGCCTCCGTGATGGAACACGGGAGAATGCTGCCGAACATGACGCCGGGTAGGATCGAAATAGGCTTCCACAAGGCTTTCCATAAGGAGCAGTTCGAGTCTCGGTGGAGAGACAAACCGGAGATTAAGCGGATCTTCGCCAACTATCTCGGAGACGCGGAGATCAAAATACTGACGTTGGCCCAGGAAACTTCGCTGGAGATGGAAACCCCGTACGGCGATGCCAAGAACGGGGAAACGGACCGGAACCGCGCCCTGAAACAGGAGGCGCTGGACCATCCCGTGGTGAAAGCGGTGCGAGGAGAGTTCGAAGATAGTTCCATAGACGAGATAAAGGTTCTGTCATGAACCGCAAGCCGCACTGATCCTTCACAGGCGATTTTCCAGTTCCGAAAGCCCACTTGACACAAGGTGAGCGAGCCTTTATTTTTCACATATCAATTGACGATGGCGGAGGAGACGGAGATGGCCGGATGCCGGAGCTGTTCAGATTGCTCCTCGCGGACAGCTTACACGCATGTTGGAAAAGCGGAAAAACTCGAGAAAGTTGAAACCTCGGGCAACCCCCGATATCCTCATATTCTTGTGGGGAAGCAAGCTATCTATTCTGAAGAAGGCGTCCAAATGATCGTGGTTGTCCTGGAAGACTGCTGCGACGAGAATTGTGACGGCTTCACTCTCAAGCCTCAGCGGGTTCTTAAGGATGACCACGCACAATTCATGAGCCGCGAACCCTTTGATGTTTCCCAGCCGGTGGGGGATGAGCGCTGGACCCTGCGCGCGCTGATATAGCTTGTCCGTTCGAGACGACCGCAAGAGTTACCGGCCTTATCAGGCGTTGTCACACGAACTTTAAAGAATCCGTCTGGGCTTCCTTTAGCATAGGGAGGCCGAGTAGGCCTCCTTTTTTCCGAAGAGGGAAGAAGGGGATTTTTTCGCCGCATGGAGCGCGTGACTCCCCCCCAACCTCCACTCTCTTGCGAGCGCTTCCGCGCGTCCGCTATACGGTGTTCGGCAAATGGAGGAGGCCACGGCGGCGATCTCTTCAGATCGCGCCCAATAGCGACCCAATGGCCTGCGGCAAGCTGCCGGTGATTTTTGAGACGAGTGTGCTCGACTGAGGAGTATGATGCGAGTTTACACCTCTGATGAATTAGCCGCGGGAAAAGGCGAGCCTGGACAGCCCGTCCTTGTGGCGGTAAACGGCAAAGTCTACGATCTTTCCGGCAGCGGCAAGTGGATTGGCGGACGACACATGGGGCGCCACCAGGCCGGCTGCGATCTCACCCGGCAGATCCGCGTGGCTCCACACGGGTTGGAAGTCCTGGATCGCTTTGAAGCAGTCGGGACGCACGAGAAGGCGCCGGAAGTCACCACGGCAGGTCTCAGAGCAACCGTATCCCGATGGCTTGACAAGCATCCTTTTTTTCGGAGGCACCCTCATCCTGCGGTGGTGCATGTTCCCATAGGGCTGGGTCCCCCCTTGGCCGTCTTCGAGATTCTGGCCCTTTATTTCCGCTCGTCCCACACTGAATGGGCTGCGTTCCTGTGTCTGCTCATGATCCTTCTCACGCTGCCCGCGGCTCTGGCGACCGGCTATTTCACGTGGTGGATCAATTACGATTGCGCTCGCTTCACAATTGTTAACTGGAAACGACGAATCGCGTGGGGCGCCCTAGCGTTGGCCCTCTGCTCAGCGCTATTGAGATGGACGATCGCCGATCCTCTAAGACTCGGCGATCCGCTTGTGGTGGTCTATCTTTGCGCCCTGTCGGCGCTTAGCGGGGTTCTTGCGCTCCTTGGGTTTTTGGGCGGCAAGATTACCTTCCCGTACCAATGAGGCCGGTCTTACTTGGGCAAAAAAATGGTCGGCCGAAGAGCGGCTTGAGAGGACCTCCATGAACGATGTGGCGGATCATTCCGTTCAATCGGCTCCTGCTCCTCAGCAAGGAAGATGGAAGCTTTTCTTCGGCCTCTCTCGAACTCCTCATGGCGTTCTGGACATGGCGACCCCTGCCATGGCCGCTCTACTGATGCTGGGGCATTTTCCGCCGCTTTCCGTGATCATTGTGGGGCTCGTGACCGCATTTGCGGGCTACACCGCGGTGTACGCGCTCAATGACCTGGTTGACTATCGAATCGATCGTGAACGGCTTGCGCTCAGGGGTGACACCAACCAGTTATTCCACGTTGACGCTATTCTTGCGCGGCATCCTCTTGCGCAGAGCATGTTGCCCTTATGGAGCGGCGTCTTGTGGTTCCTCTTTTGGGCCGCGGTGGCCGTGATAGGGGCATGGTGGCTCAACCCTTTTTGTGTGGTGATATTCTGCGTCTCCGCGCTCATGGAAGCCATTTATTGTAAGCTTCTGAGAATCACGCACCTGAAGATCATCCCGTCGGTTGTCGTCAAGGCTTCCGGCGGGCTGGCAGGCATCTATGCGGTGCAACCCGATCCCTCGCTCAGCTTTGCTGTCCTTATTTTTCTCTGGCTTTCGGCGTGGGAGATCGGCGGACAGAACGTGGCCAATGACATCGTGGACAGGGACGATGATATCCGCGTATCAGCCCGAACCACGGCGACGGTGAAAGGTCTGCGGGAGGCCGTATTCGTTCTGGTGAGCGCGGTCTCCATCGCTTCGTTCGCCGGAGTGGTGATCTACTGGTTCGCCGGAGCGGGCGTGGGCCTGATATATCCAATAGGGGCGGTTGTTCTGGGATGGAAGTTGCTCCTGGAACCCGCTCGAGAGGTTTATCGCGATCCAGGGGCTCATCGCGCGGCATCCCTTTTCAACAAAGCGAGCTACATGCCGTTGGCCTTCCTCATCCTGACCGCGATCTCAATCTTGATGCCGGACTAAGACTTGAACAGCTCGGGGCGGATCTTTTGGTCGTGTGAGGGTGATGTTCGGTAAGACAGCCCGGTCTCCCAAAGAGCAGATGCTCATGAACTGGCCGGAGCGGGTCTGGATTTACAGCCCGGTTCGGGTGGCTTTTCTTCGCTTGCACGCGAGGAGATGGAAGCGCCTCGTTGGTCCTATTACCGGTGGACACGCGCTGGAAATCGGCTGTGGGCTGGGTAAAGGCGCCCAAATCCTCATCCGGCGGATGGGATTCGGCCGGGTGACGGCGCTCGACCTGGAAAAAACCTTGATTGTCCTGGCCAGGAGAAAGCTTCCAAGAGACTTGAGCCACCGGATTTCATTCTTCTTGGGTGACGCGCAGGACCTCCCTTTCCCAGCGGCGCTCTTCGATGCGGTGGTGAATTACGGGATCATTCATCACGTTCTGGACTGGCGGCGCTGCATTAGTGAGATAAGCCGCGTATTGAAGCCTGGCGGCATCTTCTATTTTGAGGAGATCTACCCGGCCTTGTACGCCAATTTGATCCTCGGGCCACTGCTGCGGCATCCCACCGAAGACCGTTTCCACGGGCCTGAGTTTCTGGCTACCCTTGAGGCAAACGGACTCGGGCTTGTTGAAGGTGTCCGCACGACCTCACGATTCGGGATCGTGGGCGCGGCTCGCAAGAAATAGAAAGGGCCGCCAAATGGGGACGGTCTTGGAAGGATTGCCGGAGAGGCCCCTTAGAGAGGGGAACAGCAAGACAGCGTCTTTCGACGATTTCGGATCAATAACCCCCTATTCCGCTCGCATGGCGGTTTCCGCGCACAACGGCTTGCCGACCGTTCTGCGACGCAATAATATCTCATCGAATAGGGAAAGTTTTGCCGAAACAGGCCCAATACGCGGTCTCGCCTGAACTGCAGGGATCCCGGGCATGGATGACGAACAGAAATCAAGACAGGAGCTTATTGAAGAGCTTGCTCGATTGCGACGCCGGATGGTGGAACTGGAAGCGGCCGAGGCCAAGAGTCGCGAAGCGGAAGCTGCCCTGCGAGAATCAAACGAAAGAGGTCGCGCCATAGCGCAGGCAGCGGTTGACGCGATTATTTCCGTCAATGTTGAGGATAAGATCATTTTCTGGAATCGGGCGGCGTCCGAGATGTTTGGGTACACGGAAGACGAGATCCTGGGCAAACCCGTCACCGCGTTGATTCCCCCGCGTTATCGAGCGGCTCACAGCGCAGGGGTGCGACGTTTC
This sequence comes from Deltaproteobacteria bacterium, assembly GCA_016875095.1. Classification (GTDB taxonomy): domain Bacteria; phylum Desulfobacterota; class Desulfomonilia; order Desulfomonilales; family Desulfomonilaceae; genus VGSG01. The sequence goes on along the minus strand of VGSG01000004.1, from coordinate 91,695 downwards.
CGTGAAACCCGAAAGCCGGTTCTGATCGGAAGAACCGCGGAGCTACTAGGGCTGAGAAAAGGGGGGATAGAATTCCCGCTGGAGTTGTCACTTTCCACCTGGACCGCGCGCGGGGAAACCTATTTTACGGGCATTATTCGAGATATTAGCGATCGCAAAGAGGCTGAAAGGGCACTTGCAGAGCGCACGGAAGAGCTGGAGTCCCTCGTGCAGACGGTGGCCCACGACCTCAAATCCCCTGTGGTAGGCATTGCGGGGCTCGTTCGGTTGCTCAAGAAGAGCGTGAGCGAACTCCCTCCGGAAGAGAAGAGAGACGAAATCCTTGAGCAACTGCTCACCACCAGCAGCAACATGGAAGATTTTCTCAAGGACTTACTGGACGGCCTGAGGCCCGATCCCGTGGAGCCGTCGCGAGAACCGGTGTGCCTGCGGGAGGCGGCGGAGCAGGTGGTAAGCCTCTATCGGAGCAGAATAGGGGAGAGAGGGTTCGAGTTCAAGGTCCTCTGTGAGACCGTCATTCCCCCTGTCCAGGCTGACAAACACCGTATCGCGCAGGCGCTGGACAACTTGGTGGGTAACGCGGTCAAACACATGGGAAATCGGCCCGATCCCACCATTGCCATTGAACTTCGTGACAATTCGGACTCTGTGCTGGTCCTTGTCTCGGACAACGGGGTAGGGATACCTCCGCAATACTGGAAAAGGGTGTTTGACCGCTTTTTCCGGATCAAGAAGTCGAACCTCGACGGCGGCTCGGGTCTGGGACTCTCCATCGTGAAGCGGATCATTGAAGGTCACGGCGGCCGAATTTGGGTGGAATCCGAAGAAGGAAAAGGGGCCACATTCTGTTTCACAATCCCCAAAGGGGCTGCGCCTACCGCATCGCTCCACGAACAATGACTCCCCCCAGCGCCCTTATCGGTCGCCTTTCACTACGGTGAGCAGCATCTTGAAGCGTTTCTTGGCATCCAAGGCGTGAGGGATTTTGGCCGGCATCAGAACCATTTCTCCCGCCCTGACCGTAACCTGCTTTTCCCCGATGGTGATGAAAGCTTCTCCATCGAGAACCTGAACCAATGCGTCTCCTGCCGCAGTATGGCTACTCAAGCCCTCGCCCTGATCGAATGCGAAAAGCGTGACGCTTATCACCGGAGTCTGCACAAAGGTTCGACTCACCACACGACCTTCCTGGTAATCGATGAGGTCCAGTAGCGGTTTAGCTTCCGCGGCCGGAATATTCTTCATGAACAAAGGCTCATACATTGCTTATCCTCCACCACGTGAACTCAAGAGAGAATATGGAGATCACCCGGCTCGCTTCAACTTCCTTTGTAGGCGCTTCACCACCCGCACCAGCGCGCCGAAAAAGTCCGTGAATCCCCACAAGGCGATCACCACGATGGCGATCCCAATGAGCAGTCCCTGTCGGCCCATCACGGAATAATAGATAACCGCAAGGGCTATTGCCAGCATGAGAAGAGCGCACGACGCGATCGTCTTGAGTATGGTTCCTTCCTCTCTTGCCATTACTCGCAAAAACCTTTCGGAGCAGGGTTGGCCGCCTCCGCTATGGCGCAAGAGCGCGGCCAAGCGCTCTTGTCCTAATCGAGCGCCAGGGTCTCTCCCGGATTCAGGCCGGAGATTACTTCCAGGGCGCCGCCCAGTCTCCGACCGGTCTTGACTTGTCGCACCATTATCTTGCCCTGGTCAATGACCCGCACAGTCTCCAATTGGCCGACGGTCTTCACGGCCGATGCGGGCACTAAGATCGTCTCGCTATCCTGCGTTTCAAACGTGAGGGCGCCGTAAAGACCCGGGTTGAGCCCCGGGACATCCGGCAGAGGCGCCTTGACCGTGATGGTGCGGCTCTTTTCGTCGCGCTGGGGGATTACCTCTCTGATATGAGACTTTTCCTCCAGCCCGAGGGATGGAATCCGCACGATCACCGAAGCCCCCGGTTGCAGAAACGGAGCATACTGCTCCCCTGCATGGGCGACCATCTCTGCGGCGCCCGGCATATAAATACTGAAGAGGGGGCGTCCAGGGGTCACCAAGTCGCCCATGTTCACGTATCGATCTGCCACGGTGCCGTCAAAGGGGGCCACGACCGCGCCGTAGGCAAGGAGAGTTTCGGCTTCCTGAAGAGCTGCTTCGGCTCTCTGATTAGTCGCGCGGGCCACGTCAAGCTGCGCTTTTGCGTCATCCAGTTGCTTCTTGGCGATAGAGTCCTTTTCGTAGAGCTTCTCGAACCGCTCGTAGTCTTTTTCCGCTTTGATTAGATCCGCGTGTGCGCTCTGGACCGCGGCCTTGGCTTGAGCAAGCCGGTCGGCCATTTCCCTCACATCGATTCTCAGCAGAACCTGGTCCTTTCTCACCCGATCCCCTGCCCCCGCGTTAAGCTCGATCACATCGCCCTGCGCTCGTGAGGCCACTTTCGCAGTCTCGCGGGAAACCACGGATCCGGACACGGTCACCTCGCCCCCTGACCGGCTTTTTTCCACCCGGAGCGTTCGAACAGACGGCGCACCTTTTTCCGGCGCGGACGTGAGGCCGCCGGGGACCTTGGAACGGAATCCTCCCTGCATCCATATCAAGATAAGAACAAGTCCGCCGAGAAAGGCGGCGGCAAGTGTCAGTTTTCGTTTCATGGAGTCCACTTATTCGGGTGTCGCATCATCGCGTTCCGTTTCAGGAATATGGAAACCCAAAGGCTTGACTCATGGATAGAGATCATTACGGCGGGAAGGTCTGGCGCGGCGCGGGATCACCTATTCCGTTCTTGAGACATCCACGCTGCGGCTGACGGCCGAGACACCTATCCCTCCAGCGCGGTTGAGCCGATGATTCGGTCAGTTTTCCGTCATAACGTAGTCATCATATTCGATTTCGAAACGGAGCTTATGCTTTGCCTCCTCCTGCGCCAGCCCCATAAAAAGCTCCTTTAGGCTCGCGTCCTCAGTTGCGGCCGCGAGATCGATGTACATCTTGAAGGCCCGTTTCTCCTTGTGCATGGCCAAGATGAGCGCCTGCTGATAATCAAGATCTTTGGTCGGTTTTCCTTCCACTAAGTAATCGCCGATCTTGAGATTCAGCACTTTGGCTTCTGCCGTCAAAAGGCGTTTCCCGGCCTTGACGTCAAGGAGTTTTCGCTTGTGGCCTTCTTCTTCCTGCGCGAAACCTGTGAATATCTCCCTCATCCAGGGTCTTTCCATCCTACCGGCCAGATTGGTGTAAAATTGCGCGGCCTCTTCTTCATTTTCGATAGCGAAGTCCAGCGCTTCATCAACGGATGTCCACTGCTGCATCAGATCCTCCTCAGAAACTATCTTATACGAGAGCGCATTCAAAATAAGCAACGTTACCGGCGCAAGCGGCAAGTTCCAAAATCTCCTCCCCATCCCTTGTTAGGTCTGAAGAGATGGCAACCAATGCCCTACTTCGCTTTCAGTTCCCTTGCGGCTGTCAGCGCCGCGTCATAGTTGGGTTCCTGCGCGATTTCTTTCACTAAGTCAACGTATTGTACCTTGCCGCTTCGATCAACAACAAAGATCGCGCGCGTCAGCAAACGGAATTCCTTGATCAGCACCCCGTAAGCCAATCCAAAAGACGCATCCTTATGATCGGACAAAGTTTTTACCGCGTCCACTCCCGCGGCCCCACACCAACGGGCTTGAGCAAACGGCAGATCCATGCTAATCGTGAGAATTACCGCCCCAGAGCCCAGAGTCGCGGCCTCTTGGTTAAACCTGCGGGTAGATATGTCGCAGATCGGAGTGTCCAGTGACGGCACGGACGAGATAATGCATACGGCGCCGGAAAAAGCCGAGAATTCAACCGGTTTCAAGCCGTTATCGACCACCACGAAGTTCGGCGCCTTATCGCCGACCTTGATTTCATCACCGACCAACGTGATCGGATTTCCTCTCATGGTTACCAGCCCTGTGCGTTCCATAATTTCTCCTTGGTTCCGTCGATTGACGAACCGTGAAGTTCCTGAAGGGCGTTCAGAGCATCTCCTTCAGAGGTTCTAATAGGCTTCATCCGAGGCCAGGTCTTCCTCCGTGACTTTGCCCCTCAGCAGATAGTAACCCCACGCCTGGTACAGAATAACAATCGGCACGAAAACCAGCGCCACGACCAGCATGATCTTGAGCGTCAGCGGCGAGGAGGCCGAATTAAAGGCTGTCAGGCTGTACTTAGGGTTCAAACTGGACGGGAGCATGTTTGGATACAGCCCGATGATTCCAAAAAGCGTCGCCGTGACAATGGTTAGGCTGGATGCGAACCAAGCCTTCCACCAACGCTTGATCGCGATGAACCATCGAACGGCCAGTAGAGCCGACACAGTGACAAGCGGGACCACGAAAAGCACTGGATTGGCAAAGTAGTTTGCATATAAGTTGGTGCTAAAGAATGTGGCCACAAGAAAGACCACCGCGACCACCAAGAGCGCCCACCAGAGACGGCCTGCGGTCCTTCCCGCCCGCGCTTCCAGATCTCCGGAGGACTTGATGGCGAGCCAGAGCGCACCGTGAACCAGGAAGAGCATCACGAAGAGCAACCCGCCGAGGATTCCGTACGGATTGAGCAGAGTCAAGATTGAACCCTGGAAGACGCCTCTTCCGTCAATAGGAATTCCTTGAAAGATATTGGCGAATGCCACGCCAAACAGGAGCGCGGGTCCGAAGCTCCCCAGAAAGTGACAGATATCCCAAAGCACTCTCCAGCCCTCATTATCTATTTTGCCTCGAAACTCAAAGGCCACCCCGCGAATGATCAGGCCGAAGAGAATCAAGAGAAGGGGACTGTAAAGGGCGCTGAACATCACGGCATACATGGTGGGGAAAGCGGCAAAGGTCACGCCTCCGGCGGCGATGAGCCAGACCTCGTTGCCATCCCAGAAAGGCCCCATGGAATTGTACAGGATGCGCTTTTCGGTCTCGTTACGGCTAATGAAGGGGTTGAGGGTTCCCAGACCGAGGTCAAACCCATCCAGCATGAAGTAGACAGCCCACAAGATGCCCCACAGCAAGAACCAGATCGTCTCCAACATGGCTCGCACCTTCCTTTCCTACTTCGCCTCGGCCGGCGGGGCTTTCGGGCCCTGGGCCACGAACTTGGCAATGAGCGTGAAGCAAGCTATTCCGAGCAGCGTGTAGACCACGACGAATGCAGCCAGGGAGAATCCCACTTGAGATGCGGCAACCTCGGATGCGGCTTCGGAAGTCTTCATTACGCCGTAAACAATCCATGGTTGACGCCCCACTTCAGTGACCAGCCAGCCCATCGACGCGGCCAGGTAAGGAAGAGGAATCATCCACATCAGACCTTTGAGCAACCATGGCGCCGATTCGAGCTTATTACGCTTCCAGAAGGCGATCAGAGAAACGAGAGCGAAGAGGAATCCCAGTCCAACCATGATGCGGAAAGACCAGAAAGTCAGCGCCACAGGGGGCCGTTCCTCCTTAGGCCACTCCTTGAGTCCCTTGAATTCAGCGTCCGCGCTCCCCAGGGCCAACCAGCTCAGGAATTTAGGAATGGCAATAAGGTCGATAGGGTTGCGTTCGTTCTCTTCATCAGGAATCCGAAGCAGGACAAAAGGCGCGCCCTTCATGGTCTCCCACTGGGCCTCCGCCGCAGCCAGCTTGGTGGGTTGCGCCTTGGCCATTTCCTTGCCGTGTAAATCACCAATAAGGATGTTCCCCAGGGAAAAGATCAGCGCAAAGGTAACCGCAATCCGGAACGATTTCGTGGCAAACGCGACATGTGTCTTGCGCAGGATGTGGTACGAGCAGACCCCCATCACGAAAAAAGCGGCAAGGATGTACGCGGCGGACACCACATGGGCAAACGTCACTATGGCGAACGGCTGCGTTATAACCGCCCAGAAATCCACCAGCTCCGCGCGACCGCCTCGAATGACGTACCCTACGGGATGCTGCATCCACGAGTTTGCTACGAGTATCCAGTACGCGGACCCCGTGGAAGCCGCCGCAACCAGCCAGATGAAGAGCGCATGGAGCTTGGGAGAGACCTTGTCCCAGGAAAAGGCCCACAGACCTATGAAGACCGACTCCAAGAAGAAGGTGGCCGTAGCTTCAATGGCCAACAGAGAACCGAAGATGTCTCCCACGTACTTCGAATACCCGGCCCAGTTCGTTCCGAACTGGAACTCCAGCGTGATTCCCGTCACCACGCCCACCGCAAAATTGATGAGAAAGATCTTCCCCCAGAATTTGGCCATCCGACGGTATTCCTCATCCCCACGCCTCGCGTAGATCGTCTCCATGATCGCGATCATGATCACAAGACCTATTGTCAGCGGGACAAAGAAGAAATGAAACAACGTGGCGACCGCAAATTGCAACCTTGAAAGGAAAACAACGTCCATGAGCCGCTACCCCCTTTCCGTCTGTCGCATGTCAGCTTACAAATGGTTTGCGCAATCCAATTCCTCGAAGCGAAGCCGCCGAATCATCACCTTAAGTCAGATGCGGAGATGAAAACAAGGTCAGCCGGGCTTTCCTCCAGCCCACACCGTTGCTTTCACGAACGCCAAGAGGTCCGGCGATCCTCGATTTTGGCATTGAGTCGGTCGAGAGCTTCCCGGACAAGGTCCCCGACCGAGCGGTCGATAACTTTACCCTCTTGATAAACGAGCACAGAGGAACGGTCATGAAGCATTCTCTGGAGCTTCGATCGCGCTTCTTCCACTCCCAAAAGCCCTGATGCGAGAGCTGCAAGCCCCTTCACCGCCGGATCCCGTGAGTCCAAATATTTGGGTATATGCCCCGCGGCATTTCGGAGCAATCCGGGCCTCTCTCGGGCCAGTCTCGCGATAGCCCACAGCGCTCCCCGCTGCAATACTTCATATTCGAGGAAATTCCCCTTTTCGTCCAGATATGAGATGAGTATCGAGGCGTACTCGCTCGCCATAACGTCGTCCCTGGCCATGATCTCGCCCATGGCTTCCGCCGCGCCCCAACCGATTCCGCCCGATTCGTCGTTGAGGCTCCACATGAGACGTCGCATGATTACCCGAGCGGCTTCGCGGTTTTTCCAAGCCAGGCGTTGGACCACGACGCCGATTGCCGACACGGCCCGCCAGCGTATTATTTCATCTGTGTGATAGAGTAACGAGATCAGCGCATTCACTGATTTCCGCTCGGGAAACCGCATCAGCTCCGCGAGCCCGTTGTCGAAATCGGAGGTCTTGAGGAGGCCGAGGATTGCTTTCCTGAGCTCTCTACCTCCCGTGATGCCGCTTGCCACCTTGCCGCCTCGACCATGGGCTCGAAGGATGAGTCTAAAGTCCGATATGCGCTATATTGCCGCTCGTCGAATTTGAGTTCTCTTGCCCGCCCTACGCCCCGCCCCTAGCCCCCATAGGCGTTCAAATAAGGAATAGGCCTCTGTGATAACAAAGCCTTATCACCCTCCCCCTTCCCTCTCCCCTAGCGGGAGAGGGCAGGGTGAGGAGGAATGTCCAGCGCCAGGGGCCAATCCTATTTTAGCGCCTATGCCCATAGCCCCTCCCTTGACGAGAGGGGACAAGGGAGGTTGAGATTGCGCCCGTTTCAATGCGTGACTGGATAAGCGCTCCGTTTCATAACTACCGTGTCCCAGCCGCCGCATTTCCTAGCCACGCAATGGGGCCCTATGGAGCCCCCTTGATTCGCTTGGCCATCTGCCTGCCGAGTTCTACGCACTCCCGCAGACCCTCGTGGGTCGGAACGTACGGGAGCCGGACCCCCGGATGGGCTACGTCAAATTTCATTTCCTCCAACTCTTTTGTGATCAACTTGACGGCTTCGCCGCTCCATCCATACGAGCCGAATGCCGCCCCGATCTTGTTCTGGGGACGGAGCCCCTTCATGTAGCAGAGCATGTCCGCAACACGAGGCAACATGTTGTTGTTGAGCGTGGACGATCCCACAATCACGGCTCTCGCGTCCAAGATCTCCGTGATCACGTCACTGCGGTGGGTCGCGGACAGATCCATTATCTTGAACGTGACTTGGTTTTCCGCGAGCCCGTCTGAAATGGCCTTGGCCATGATCTCCGTGCTGCGCCACATCGTGTCGTAGATGATCAGAGCTTTCTGCTTGGGCTCTTGCTTGGCCCATTCGTCGTACGCCGCGACGATTTGCAAGGGGCTGTTGCGCCAAATGACGCCGTGATCCGGGGCAATCATATCGACCTTGAGCCCCGACTCCGCCACCTGGGCAATCAGCTTGCTTATAAGCGGCGCATAGGGAAGTAGGATGTTCGCAAAGTACTTCTTAGCGTGAAACATCAGTTCCGCATGATCCACATCATCGTTAAACCGTTCGGACGTGGCCCAGTGCTGGCCGAAGCCGTCACTGGAAATGAGGACCCCGTCTTCCTTCAGATATGAGAACATGCTGTCCGGCCAGTGGACCATTCTCGTTTCGATGAACTGGAGGGTTCGCTTGCCCAGGCTGACTTCCTGCCCTGTCTCGACCACCTCGTACGGCCAATCCTCATGGTGGAAGTGTTGGAGAAGCGCTTTCTTCCCCCTTGCGGAACAGAAGATCTTTTCAGGACGCGCTCGCTCCACCAAGTCTCGGATGCTGCCCGAGTGATCCGGCTCCACGTGGTTGACGACCAAGTAGTCGATTTTGGAAGGATCGATCACCTTGTATATGTTGTGAATCAAGTCACTTTGAAGGCTGCCCTTGACCGTATCGAAGAGGGTTATCTTCTCGTCAAGAACGAGATAGGCATTGTAGGTGGTGCCTTTCGGGGTGGAGTACCCGTGAAAATCACGGACGTTCCAATCCACCGCGCCGACCCAGTGAATGCCTTCTTTCAGCTTCACAATGGTTCGCAAATCAGTCCTCCGTTTGGATTTCTTAGGGCCTCGCTTCCGGAGGTTCCCCGCGTTCCGCCTCCCTTCTATTCAGGAGCAAAGGCGTCTTTGTCAGCGCCACAGACCGGGCACACCCAGTCATCCGGGAGTTTGTCAAACGGTGTGCCGGCGTCTACGCCATTCTCCGGGTCCCCTACCGCGGGATCGTACACGTAACCACATACCCCACAAACATACCTCTGCATGGTTCTTCCCTCTCTTTCCCCTGGAATTGAGCCGGACCGAAGGTCCGATAATGCCGCACGATACCCCGTGCTAGTTGTAATGGAATTATTCTCTTGTCATTCTCTTGCCCAGCTCACGGCCGTAGTCCTGGGCCATTTGCATACCGCCCTGCATGGATGCCGACTTCAGCCTGAGCGGCCCTCCAACCATGTTCATCTGAAAGATGTTGCGCATGGTGTCGTAGATTCTATCCACTGCCTCACCGCTCCAGCCGAACGCTCCGAACGCGCCGCCCACCTTTCCCGCAAGGTTCGCCTTAGAAGCGATAAAGAGAAAGCTCTTCATGCCCTGGGCCATGTCCCCGTGATAGGTGGGCGACCCAAACACGTATGCGTCATATCCCTCGAGTTGTTCTTCTTTTTGGATCTGCGCCGCGTTCATGATGACGGCGTCGCAGCCGGTAAATCTTATCCCTTCAGCTATATATTCCGCGATACTTTGCGTCTGCCCCGATCTCGTTACATAAGCGATCAGCGCCTTGGGCATGCGTCACCTCCCTCTCTTTGCCCTACCGAACGGTGCATGAATCTATTCCACAACCTTTTTGCCGAGCAAGCGCGCTTCCTCCAGAGCATCAGGGCGCTTTTCCACCGCGCCTTTTTCCTCTACGGCTTTCACGTACACGCCGTCTTCGAAGCTCATATCCAACGCGTCAAAGAAGTACTTGGCCGTCAGCTTCGCGCCCTCAAAGAGGTTGGCTCCTTTGGTAGCGCCCGCTAAAATAACGTATCCTTTTCCCCCGTCGTACTGCTTCATTCCTTGAGGGCCCTTATTGAGCCTTCTTCTGCACCACATGGCTTGGCATCGGTCGATGAGCGCCTTGACTTGAGCCGGAAAGCCGTAGAAAAACATCGGCGCGGCAAGAATGATGACCTCCGCTTCCAGAAGTTGAGGATAGACCGCCCCCATGTCGTCTTCGACCACGCACTCGCCGGTCTCGTCACAGCCTGCGCACTCGATGCAACCGGAAATATGCAAGTCGCAGGGACGTATGGCGGAGACCTCCGCTCCCGCGGATTGCGCTCCATTGAGGGCTTGCTCCAGCAGTCTATCCGTGTTCCCGCCCTCGCGAGGGCTCCCGTAAATGCCAAGGACTTTCATGGCAGAAAGCCGCCTCCAATCATCAGAATAGGCCAATGCCGCCAATCGTGCGCTTGCCCTCAAGAACCTTCTCTGCGATCACCGGCAAACCCTCTCAGCAGGTGGAGCTCATTTGCCTCCAAGTCTGGGGTCTTGCCCGGTGAGACCGCATTCAGGCACGTAGCAGCTCACATTGAGAAACTCGCACTTCTCCTTACACCCGGGACAGGCCTCGGGCGGAGCTTGTCCGGCTTCCTTTTCAAAGGTGTAGCCGCACGACGCACACTTCCAAGTTATTTTTTCCATGAATCGGCTCTCCTTCCGGGTCTATTTCTTTGTGGGCAAATCCTCTGCGGCGCGCCGCAGAATCAACAGGGCTTTCAACTTGTCCAACATCTCTTGGATATTCTTGGCCATGTGCCAGCGTCCATGTGCGAAGACGCCGAAGTCGGCCCCCATCATGGCGGACGCGAACCTTGTGGAATTCGCATAGAAGAGCCACTGTTGGACCCACTGTTTTTCGATCGCTTCGTCGAACGGATTGTCTCGCTGAGCCACACCCTTTTCCCAGGCCTGAAGAGCGATTTTCGTGGCTGTTAGGGTCATCTGATTCGTAGTTTCAATGGCGTTTTCCAGGCGCCGCCAATGACCGTTCACCCACTCCGACGAGTGGCAGGAGATACAGACCTTGTGCAGGGTTTCGCGGCGTTTGGTCATCTCAGCCTGGTCGATCAGGTACTGTGACGCTCGTTCATTGGTGAAGGTCGTGGGGAGCTGGATACCGTCCTTATTGACGATAATGGATGTGTCCGGCGACTTAGGATGGGGATGCGCATAGATCAAGCCCAGAATACGCCAGGGGAGACGATCGCTCATCTGATGGGTCCGTTTGGCCACGATCTCACCTTCCGAGTCCACCAGCAAGCTCACGTGGCAAACTGCGCAGGTGGGCGCTGAAAAATCCTTGCCCACCGTCCACGGAACGTCGGTGAGTTTCCATTCACCCTTGAGGGACGCCGTGAGATTGCCGTGCTTGCTCACGTCGAACGCGGGGTAGGCCGGGACATCGGGGCCTTTGTGACACTGTGAGCAGGTGTAGGGCTGCCTGGCTACCTGAATGGCAAATTGATGTCTGCTGTGGCAAGCCGAGCATGAGCCCTTGCTCCCGTCGGGATTAAAGCGACCCACACCTGAGTTGGGCCATCCCTCAAGAATCGGGAACTCCATCTCACCCGCCTGCGTATCCCTGGTCACTTTGCCCTTAACGAGAACTTCGGTTCCGTGGCAGTGATAACAGGAATCGGCGTTGGTCTCCGGATCGGGGTCGGAGATAGAGGTTTTCATGCCGTGGAGACTCCGGACGCCGTTCACGGATTTTATCAGTGTCTCATACAGCTTGTTCTGCGCGAGATTCTTCCGTGCGAAGGACATCAAGTTGTTTTCGAACTGGGAGGCCTCTTCGCTATGACACGTGGCGCAATCGGCCGGTGAAACTACAATGTGGACTTTCCGGTCCCCATGCTCGAAAGTATCTTTGTGGCTCTCCGCTCGCATAGTGTGGCATTCCGCGCAGCCTACCGCTACGTTGGCCAAGTTTTCGGGCACATTGGAGGCGGAGATTCGACGTTGGAGCTTGGGCTTTTTCAACGCCTGAGCAGGCGTGACTCGTGAATGGCGGCTGCGCTTCCAATCAGCCACAATTCCCGGATGAACGCTGGCATGGCACGCAATGCAATCGTCGGAAGCCGAGCTGAGTGGCGCTTCTTCGGCCGCTGCGGCAAGTCCCGCTCCGCAGATCGGGGCCAGCCACACCAGGATTGCCAGCAGTTTCGTGGGGAAATTTTTCAAGGCGCCCAACCCCCGGTAAACGAGTCCGACCGAAATCCCGAGTCAGCGGATTACTTCGGAAGCCGCTCCAACACCCGCACGAGCTCTTCCAGTCGAGGCATCTCGTTGATGTCGTGAATATCTGCGTAACGAACGATCCCTTCTCTGTCTATCACGAAGAGAGCGCGTTCGGCCACACCATCGGATCGCAGCACCCCATACGCGCGGGCAACCGCCCCGTGCGGCCAGAAATCGGCCAGCACCGGAAACCAGAGCTTACCCATCTCTTTGGTCCAGGCATACAGCGTCGGTATATTATCCACCGAGATACCGAGCAGGACTGCGCCATTTTTTTCAAACAGCTCCTGAGCGATGTTGTAACCAGGCCACTGCTGGGAACAAACAGGCGTCCAGGCCGCGGGCACAAAAGAGATCACCACGTTCTTTCTGCCTCGGTACTGACTCAGTGAGATCTTTTCGCCGGACACAGCGGGTAATGTGAATTCAGGCGCCTTGTCCCCCACCTTGATCTTACTTTCACTGTCCGTGGGTTTGAGGGCGCCCGGTTGATAAATGCCTGCCCCCGGGACTTCGGCTCCCGCGCAGGTCGCGTCGATGAACAATCCCAGGGAGATTATTCCGATCAGAATGCGCAGTCCTAGTGAAACGGCCGGCGCCCGAGCATGAATAATCTTCTTGTTCAATTCAACCCCCTCCTCCCGGACGCCCTAAAACAGCGCCTTCTTCAGGAACGCGTCCAGCTCCCCCAGCTTTCCCACGTGAGTGTATATTATTTTCAATCGAGCGCCACCCTCGGGTTTCGCCACGATAAAGGTGGGGGTGCGAAATTTCTGATCCGCTGCGCTCTGTATGGTCATTCGATAATCACTTATCATAGGAAATGAGACGCCGAACTTCTTCTTGAAAAGCTCCACTTCGAAGGGCGTATTGCCGGCGCCGATTCCGATGAGCTTGACCCGGCTCCTGAAAGTTTGATCGTCCCGTATCTTCACGAAGAGGCTGTTCACATGCTCGGCCTCTGCCTGGCAGTACGGGCAGTACATGCTGAAGACCTCAATGATAATGATATCCGCCTTTATCTGCGGCAGGCGGAATAGGCCGGCGCCGTCAAGCCCCAGATAAGCCTTGTCCGCGGCATCCTCGGGGATTCCGAACTCCAATCGTGACAACGGCTCTCCCAGGACCTTAATCGCATCAGCGCCTCGCGAAGGAGCGCTCGCGCCGAATACAACCAGGGCCGCCATAAGCGCCAACGGTAAGGGTCTGTTCATGCGATCTCACCTCCTCTACCGCCTCGGGGAGCGTCTGCGTCGGGGGAGCGACGGCTTTCTAGGCGGTGGCCTCCCTCACGGCGCCGGGCCCTGCAAGGGGCTTGAACATTTTCTTGGTCGCGCCGCATATAGGGCACTTCCAGTCGTCAGGCAAAGCCTCAAACCGGGTGTCTTTGGGTATCTTGCCTTTGCGGTCCCCTTTGTCGGGATTGTAGATATAGCCGCAGTTAACAGTTTGACATTGCCACATCTCTTCGGGACGAGCCATTCGCCGTGACCTCGCTTTCCGGTTTAGGCGCCATTCGTGGCGCGACCGCGGCCACTCGGTGATCGGGCTCCCGGAGGCCGCGGTGATTGCAAATTACTCTGGGAGAGCGATATGGCTCCAATCAGTCAGCCTTCCAGAGGCCGTGAAGATTGCAGAACTCCCTGGCGGTGAACTCCCCCTGGACCGGAAAAAACGCTTCAGGGGCCTCGCCCGGCTTGAGAAACTGCCGGTACGCCTTCCCGTCGGAAACGATCTCCACCCACTCAATGTAGTGTTTGTCTTCCATAGGGTGAGGAACACTGCCGACCTTGACCTTCAGACCTCCCGTAACCTTTTCTTTCACCGGCACGTGCTTTTCCTTGGCCGCGTCCACTGTGTTGGCGACCAAGAGCTTCATCTCTTGTCCGCAACAGACAAGAGCGCCTTCACCAGCATGAATCATTTCTACCATGTTGCCACAGATTTCGCATTTGTAGACCTGCAAATTCTCCGTCATTTCGGAATTCCCCTTTCTCAACGTAAGAATAGGCCTGATTACTGAGAAATAGCGCAGAGCTTGCCGTCGCTCTACCAGTTCTCACCCAACAGCTCGTAGTACCCTTGTGGATGCGCGCAAGCCGGGCACTGTTGCGGCGCTTCAAAGCCTTCATGGAGGTAGCCGCAGTTTATGCAGCGCCAGACCACGTTGATATCTCGCCGAAAGGTCCGCCCCGTCTCCAGATTGGCCAACAAGCCCCGGTACCGCTTCTCGTGCTGTTTCTCAGCCACACTGACCGCGTCCCAGATCAAGCCCGCCTCCGTGAAGCCTTCCTCGCGAGCGATCCGTGCAAATTCAGGGTAAATCTGGGTCCACTCCATCTGCTCTCCTGCGGCTGCCGCGGTGAGGTTCGCCGCGGTGCCCCCCACAACCCCAGCGGGAAACGCGGCCTGCACAACCGTTTCTCCACCTTGGAGCTGCGAAAAGAAGCGTTTTGCGTGCTCTTTCTCTTGATTGGCCGTCTCCTCGAAAACTTGGGCAATCTGGATGAGGTCTTCCTGCCTGGCCTTTGAAGCAAAATAGGTGTACCGGTTCCTAGCCTGCGACTCACCCGCGAAGGCCGTGATCAAGTTCTGTTCCGTCTGTGATCCCTTCAAGCTTTTCATGTGACCTCCCTCTATTGAGCAGCCCCGTCCGGGTCCCATGTGCGATCGTCAATTCTTTGGAAAAACCCGGGGAAGAGATTTCTTAGCGGGAGCTGCGGGTTGAAGCTGAGCCCATCTCATCGCTCAGGGATTGGGCCGCGTCCGGCTCTATTCCTCCAATTCCACGCCTTTTGCGACACTGCGGGCACAATCCCCGGAATTCAAGCCTGTGGGCAAAAATCTCGTAACCGCTTGCGTCCTGAACCGCGACGTGAATCTCCGGTAGGGGCGCAACCTCCACGTCTCGAACTTGGCCGCACTGAACACATCGAACATGATAGTGCTCCTCAACTGTGCCGTCGAACCTCTTTGCCACCCCGCTCAGCTCAAGTTTCCCAATAAGCCCGGATTCAGAGAGAAGCTCAAGATTTCGGTACACGGTGCCGAGACTGATGTTGGGCAGTCGAGCGCGTACGAGGCGGTACACTTCGTCGGCCGAGGGGTGGGATTTGTTCTTAAGCAGCTCCTCCAAAATGAGCCGTCGCTGCTTGGTCATTCGGAGGGGTTGGTTCATGGCTCTATCTTTTTTGATAATAGTAACTACTACTAAGTGGTAGACCTTGTCAAGCCCCTCCTCAAAAATAATTCCGTTGAGTGTTTTCAGGCAATGCCGGGCTTAGGATCACCGAAGCGCGCTTATACCATCAGCCAAAAGTATCGGCCTTTTGCTTGCCCGTCATCCCGGCGAAGCTCGGATCGGACTTCGGGCAAGCGCCGAGGGGCGGTCACGCGTTTCGCGGAATTCCATCCCCCAAAACGCGGGACTCGATTTCTGCTTCCACAAGAGTGACAAAAGCAAGTCGCCTCGAATGGGGCGAAACTCGTGGTGACAGGCATATGCCCGGTGATCGCGCGAAGCATTTGTAGGCACCGGTTTCAAGCCCGCTCACGAGATCTACGGTCTTGTCAGTAATCCTGGAACAGAGAGACGAATTGGAAATTGATCGAATCAAAGAGACCCTGGTCCGTGAGTTTCAATTCAGGAATCGGGGTCAAGGCCATGAAGGAGAGAGTGGCAAAGGGGGCCTTGAGCGCGCAACCGAGCCCGCGGGCCGCTTCGCTCACCCTATGCAGACTTGCGCGGACCTCTTCCAGCGGGCGGTCGGACATCAGCCCCGCAATGGGTAACGGCAACTCGGCAAGGACCTCACCGTTTCTTGTCACGGCCATTCCGCCACCTATAGAGGCCACGCGTTTAGCCGCGGTCATCATGTCCCCGTCATTCGCTCCCACCACGATGATGTTGTGCGCGTCATGAGCCACTGAGCAGGAGATCGCCCCCTCTTTTAATCCGAAGCCGCGTATTAGGCCGACGGAGAAGGCGCCTGAGCCGTGATGCCTTTCAATCACTGCGATCTTCAGGATGTCCCTTGGGGTGTCCGTGATCACCTGGCCGTCCTGAATCCGGGCCTCTTCATAAAGTCTCATGGTAACTATCTCGTCAGGCACGGCCTGAATAACGTTCACTCGGCTTCCTTCCGCCGTAATCGCGAAGTCGCGGACCTTATCCCAGTTCACGCGCATGGTTCCCGTCACTCGACGGTCAAGCGGAATCGGTAGATCCACCAAGCACTTTCCGTTTTCCGCCACCAGGCGACCTCCATGATAGACCCGGCCGGCTTTGAGCTGCTCCAAATCCTCCAACACGACGATATCCGCGAGGTATCCCGGCGCCAATGCGCCCAGATTTCTCAGCCTGAAATACGAAGCCGGATTGATCGTGGCCATTTGTATAGCCCTGAGGGGATCGATGCCTTTGTTAATCGCTTTGCGCACCAGCCCGTTCATATGGCCGTGTTCCACGATGTCCGCGGGATCCATGTCGTCGGTTACAAAAAAACAGTTCCTGGAATTGAATTCGTTCACCAGAGGAAGGAGCGCGTCCATGTTCTTCGCGGCCGAACCCTCCCTGATCATAATGCGCATCCCGAGCCTGAGCTTTTCACGAGCCTCGTCCAGATTCGTGCATTCGTGGTCGGAACCGATCCCTGCGCCCACATATGCGCACAAGGCTGTTCCGGAGAGACCAGGGGCATGCCCGTCGAGCACTTTGTCCCTGAAAACCTGGATTTTCGCGAGGATCTCAGGGTCTCCAAAGAGCACCCCGGGGAAGTTCATCATCTCGGCAAGCCCCAGGATTCGATCGTTATCCTTGAACGGCTCCATATCTGAGTGAAAGAGCTGTGCGCCCGATGTTTCGAAGGGCGTGGCAGGCACGCACGACGGAAACATAAGGAAGACCCTAAGGGGCAGACCCTCGCTGGAGGAGAGCATGTAGCGGATGCCCTCCACCCCAAGGACATTCGCAATCTCGTGAGGATCGGCCACCACCGAGGTGGTTCCCAGCGGCGTCACATTGCGGGCGAATTCGGGGACCGCCAGCATGCTCGATTCCAGATGGAGGTGTCCGTCGATGAACCCCGGCGCGAGGAACTGACCCTGGAGATCGACGGTATCCCGCGCCTCGTAGTCTCCAAAGCCGATGATTCGATCGCCGAGAATCGCCAAGGACGCGGCGTGAATCTCTCCGCTGAAAACGTTTACCACACGGCCGTTTTTTAGGAGAAGGTCTACGGGCCCCTTTCCTTGAGCCACATTGATGCGTTCGGCGATATGTGCGATTTCAGTCACTTCAGCGCCTCCATTCCGGAACCCGCTTCAGACCATCGCGGATTCCACCTCGGTGCGACACGAGCACATATCATAGGTTATTTTGGGAAGCGCCTTAAAGAATATTTTTTTCACATTCTCCACGTTTTTCCGCATGGTGGTCGCGATCATTTCCCAGGTGACGGGGGCTTCACTTTCGTGCCACGCGTCGTAGTCCGTGCTCATTGCGGCGAGCGCATAGCAGATGCCGGCCTCCCGGGCCAGGACGACCTCCGGAACTGTGGACATATTCACAATGTCTCCGCCCAGGATGCGGAACATTCTACTTTCAGCCCTGGTCGAAAAACGCGGCCCTTCAATGGTTATGACCGTGCCGGTGGGATGGTGAGTGACCTGTTCTTCCTCCGCGGTTTGAATAAGGATCTGCCTCAATCGGTCGCAGAACGGGTCGGCCATGGAGATGTGAACGACCTGATCTCCTTCGTGAAAGGTGCTCTTTCTCACGCGGGTGAAGTCGATGAACTGGTCGGGAAAGACTAGGTGACCGGGCCGGATCTCTTCTCGCAGCGATCCGCAGGCCGTGGTGGCGATGATATGGGTTACGCCTTCATCTTTCAGGGCCCAGATGTTGGCCCGATAGTTCACCGCGGAAGGTCGGATGCGGTGTTGACGGCCATGCCTGAGCACGATGGCGATTTCCACGTCATGTGTCTTGCCTACGATCAAGTCTGCGGATAGCCCTCCGAATGGCGTCCCCTTCTTGACGGTCCGCACATCGGTGAGGAAGTCGGGATCATCGAAACCGGATCCTCCGATCATTCCGATTTTTATCAACAGCGTGCTCCTTCCCCGCCGGTGAGGCGTGTGGGGACAGCCTCCCGAACACACCTCCGGCCATCTATCTTCCTACCGCGCGAGAAGCGACGCCGAGGAACTCGTATGGTTTTGACTCGCGTCCCTCACGCCGATTGCTTCATGAATGGGGCAGAAGCGCGATTTTAGGTTCCTGCTTGCGATGCTGTCAACACAAACCTCTTCATGGGCGTAAGCATTCAGTTACGCTGGGCGAAAGAAGAGCGCCGCTGGGGTTTTATCGCTTCGAAAATCCCCCTGTATCCCCCTTTAGAAAAGGGGGAAAGCGCTACATATCCCCTCTTTCTTAAACGCGGGCATGGGGATTTTCCCTCGGATAACTCAAGGGTTACCCATTGGCACGGACGGCCTTTTGCCCCCGTAGGGCGGGACGCCGGTCCATGAGAGAGCGCAGACGGCCTTGACCGCCCGGGATTCGTGGAATCCCTCGGAAGTATGCTTTACAAAAGCCTCATCAGGATTTAGCCTGGTACAAAACTCGATGGTGGGCTGATTCGTCTTTTTTGGCGCACGCGGGTCAAGGGAGAAGGCCTGGCCCCTTTCGGCCGGGGACAGCTCCAAGATGGCGGAGTTCTCGGATGACTCCCGTCAGTTTTGGCGGCCTTACGTCTGGGCAAGGAGAGGACAGAGCGGCCGTTCTTGGCGCAATGCCAACTTTTTGTTGACATTTCGGAACGTTGTCTAATAATGTCGCAGCGATAGAGGAGTTTCAGTTGTATCCGGTTTGTGTCGGAGGAAAGCTCTTTCTGCGAGCCGATTCTGTTCTCTTGGTAATACTTCTGCTCGCGGCGGCCTGGATGGTATCCGCGCCATCGGGGGTGAGTCACGCCCAGTCTCCGGCGATAGCCGAAGCCTATTTGGTTGGGATTAAGAAATCCGATCGTGTGGGTAAGGATCAGGCTTATCCGGACGGCAAACCTGACGCGGTATTTGCCCTGAGTTTTCAAGAAGTTCCCGCGGGCCAAAAGATTACCGAGATTGAAATACGGACTGCCGCAGGCCCCAAGGGTGTGTGGAACACCAAAGCAAAGCGTCCCTCCTCGGGGTTCGTGGGAATCGCGGACGCCAGGCGCCCATCAGCGCTCTTGAATCAAACCGGAAAGCCCCTCAACCTCGACCCAAGAGAATTCAGAAGCCTGCTCCTCTTCGTCACGGACGACGACCACTTTGAGGACAGGAGCCGGACCTATACCGTCACGATTACCCGTTCGGATAGGTCAGCTTCGACGATCCCCGTGCGACCCGAGCCGACGAGCGCAAAAGAACCTGAACCGTCCGCGGCCGGGGCGTTCCCGGTGCGGATGTCTGCGCTCCTCAAGGGTATCTCCGACTATGACGCCGTGAACCCGGGGAAAACCATTGGTGGAGACGATAAAGCGGACGGGCTTTTCGTGCTCACGGTGGAGGCCACAGACCGCGACATAGTGGCAATCCAGATCAGGAACGTGGATGGAACTCCCTCCGCGTGGGATACCGTCCCGGGTTCCAAGAACGGCGCCGTCGGCGTTGCGCTCGTTTCCGATCCGATCCGGCTGGTAAACTCGAAGGAGGGCAGTGTTCGAATAAAAGTTAAGGACAAGGTCGATCTCAATCTGTACGTTGCGGACAATGGGAGCATTCAAGAAGGAAAGACAAATTATCGGGTCGCGGTGACGTTCAGTGACGGCCAGGTGGCTTGGTGTCCAGTGAAAAAGGGCGCGCCGAAGCGAGAAGATAGCGAAACCAAACCCGCGGAACAAGCCCAGGTGAATTTCCTTGGCTCCTGGCTCGGATTTGTATCCACCGACGCAGTGGGAAAACATCCGGGACTGAAACCTGACAATGCTGCTGATGCGGTCTTCGGCCTCGATATCGAGGTCACCCCAAGGAATACGATCAGGGGGATCGAAATCCAGAACCTCATCGATCCCGGCCAGCGTTGGGGCACTACGGGCACAACGGCAGGAGCCTGGGGACTGGGGGTGGCCTACCAGAGCGCGCCCCGATCTTTGCTCAACCGTCAGGATGGCTCGGTCAATATCCCGATCTACGGGCGAGAGCAGTTTCTCATCTATGCCGCGGATCCGGGGGATTTCGCGAAGGAGAGCGGGAACTTGCGACTGGTTGTGCACATGGGGGATGGGTCTTCCTTCCAGCAGCTTATTCGCCGTCCTCCGGCGACCACGCCCACAGTAGCGCCCCAGACGACCGATCTTACAAAAGCGCAGGGGTTGTTGACCTGTGAATTCAGAGGCTTCATAGCCGACATCGTCAATCAATCCAACAAACCGGGAAAAGACGGGTACCTGGATGGAACATTCATAGCCAAGCTACGCGAAACTGAAAAAAAGATCGCATCCATTGCGATAAGCGGACCGGACGGTGTGGCGCGCTGGTCGAGCCAGCCCAAGCCTCCAGCCATGTTCTTGGGAGTGGCCCTCTATCCCAAGATCTACAACCTCGTCAATCTGAAAGGCGGTCCGCTCGACATTCCGGTCGCCGGTCGGCGCACACTCTATTTGTACGCCGCGGACAACGGCATGCTCGCGGATCCTAATTCCATCTTGCGGATTACTGTTACCTTTACGGACAAGAGCCAACTAGCCGCTGAAGTAATCAAGTAAGCATCCACCAGGTCCGCGAGCGACTCGCCGAGCGTTTCACGGGGGCTCGCCGTGCGCGAAGCGGCTGAAGACCGCCGATCTTCGGAGGGTCGGTCCATGCGGGCAATGCGCCTTGACAAGACAGCGCCCATTGAGAAACGACCCCTCAGAGCTGTTGACATCCCCGTGCCCGATCCCGGCCCTGGAGAAATCCTCCTGAAGGCGCTGGCTTGCGGCGTGTGTCACACCGACCTGCACACGGTGGAAGGAGACCTGATCCTCCCAAAGCTCCCGTTGACCCCGGGCCACCAAGTGGTGGGCGTGGTTGAAAAAGCCGGGCCGGCAACGAGGCGGTTTGCAGGAGGCGAACGGGTGGGAGTGACGTGGTTCTACTCAAGTTGCGGCGAATGTCCCGCGTGTCGAGGAGGGCGAGAGAATCTTTGCCTTAGCGCCCGATTCACCGGATATCACGCGGACGGCGGGTACGCCGAATACATGATCGCTCCGGAGGCCTCCGTGTTCCCGATTCCTGCCCAATTCTCTGACATCGAGGCCACACCTCTCCTGTGCGGCGGAGTGATCGGTTATCGGGCGCTGCGACTGAGCGAGGTAAAGCCGGGAGGCAAGTTGGGATTGTACGGTTTTGGCAACTCGGCTCATGTGGTGATTCAGATTGCGGTCCATAGAGGCTGCCGCGTGCATGTATTCACTCGCAGCCAGACCCACCGAACGGTGGCCCGTGAGCTGGGCGCCGTCTGGGTGGGAGCTTCTCATGATCAGCCTCCTGAGCTGATGGACGCGTCCATCATATTCGCGCCGGCCGGATCGCTGGTTCCGGAGGCGCTGCGACATCTGGACAGAGGCGGCACGCTCGCGCTGGCGGGAATCACCATGACGCGGATCCCGGAAATGGACTACGGCCTGATCTATGGAGAACGCACAGTTCGTAGTGTGGCAAACACCACCAGAAAGGACGCTGAGGAACTGCTCCAGGAAGCAGCCCGGATTCCCGTTCGGACGGTCGTGGAGAGGTTCGCGCTGGATGATGCGAACCGAGTGCTTCATATGATGAAGACCAGCCAACTCAGAGCCGCGGCTGCGCTCGTGACCTGACGCAAGGAAGAATCGGGGCCTCTTCAAACCCGCGGTCTTGTTGGTCTCGGTTCCTGGCTCCTGATCCTCCAGGTCCTTTTGTCAATCCTCCGGAAGCCGGAATCTGGTCCCGCGTTCCGAGACGGATTTCCGGACCCCACCCACGGAACGCCTCCTTTCAGGCGCGATGGACTCCTATGCGCTCTAAGAAACTATCAATTGCCCGGATTAAGGTTTTAGTGTACAACTTTGCCGCTCGATTCGGCAGTTGTCTCTGTGCCGTGACACCGTGGGCGGACCGTTTCCCCGAGGCCGTCGAAAGCTCCATTCGGCCATGCTCGCTCAACATTTCAGAGAGCTTCGGTTGCTCGTGAGGAGGTTACTATGGAATACGAGGGTTACCGTTTCCCGGACGATCTTAAGTATGAAAGAAACCACTATTGGGCAAAGCGTGAAGGAGAACTGGTGGTCATGGGCGCCAGCGAATTCATCGCCAAGCAGGCCGGAGAGATAACCTTTGTGGATTTGCCGGAAGAGGGCGATGACCTCTCGCAGGGGAGACCTTTCGGCTCCATTGAATCCGGGAAATGGGTCGGCCGTATCTATGCGGTGGTGTCGGGTGAAATAGCGCAAGTCAACTCCCTGCTGGAAGACGAACCCGAAAAGATCAACGAAGACCCATATGGTGAAGCCTGGATCTGCAAGATCCGGCCTTCGGGTCTCGACGCTGAATGGCCCGCGTTGATGAACCCTGATGACTCATTCAAAACTTTCCTGGCCGAGGAGATCCGGAAGATAAAAGAGCAGCAGAAATAGTCCGTTCCTGCAACCGCAGAACATCAAATCTCGCGGGTTCGGGAATCGCCTGAACGCGGCTCTCGCGCTACCTTTCAACGCAATTTCCATTGACGCTCAACCGAGTTCCTGGTAGGGGTGGTTTCCCGATAATGACGGGATTCGCGCCGCGCGTCGCGACGGGGAGGAATCGCTCATGGAAGGTATGAATCTTCTCGACATCACCATCAAGTATTTCAACGTGATCATTTTTGTGATGTGTGTCCTGTTCGGGATGATCTCGTTCTTCGCCTCGTGGATCGCGTGGCGTGAGCTTCACCACAAGCGCAACATCCTACGCAGCGTCATTGCGGCCTACAATATCACGGAAGACACCGTCGAGAAGGGGCGCACTCCCTCTGGGGATCTGGATCTTGACCCGGCTATAGTGCAGACCGTCTTCAACAGCCTCCAAGAAATACTCAACGCCATATACGGCGAAATGACGGGTAAACCGATTCCCCCTCGAGAAGAACGCGCGCACGGGACGCGTAGAGCCGCGGCCCTGGGGAGCCTCAAGAAGATACTTAAACGCGATGAGCCCGATGAACGTATCAACTCCGAACACGACGTCCCCTCCCTTGTTCCTGAAGAAAAGGAACGCCACCACGGCGCATATTACCCCTGATCCCCGCGGGAAGAGCAATCGCTATAGTTGTCGGGTTCAGGGCCCGTAGGATGCGGTGATCCCGCGTCTCGCGGGAGAACCGCATCGGTCGCTGTCTTGGCACGATTGATGCGGTTCCCCCGCGTTCCGTGGGGGCGCCACATCCTACGCGGCCTGCCAAATCAGGAGCGGACCTGAGCTTTAGCAGGTCCGTGTCTGATTCAGAGGTCTATTCATTGTTTAACCGCGAGCCGGATTTACAGCTTCTCAGGCACGGAAGGTAGGAACTAAGGAATTCGAGCAGGAGGGGTCACCAGTTCAAAGATAGGTTCCATGTCGCGCACCATCCGCTGAATGTGTCCGGCCGCGGTGGGACTATACAACCGGTTTGCCTTCTCCAGGACCTTCTTGCCATCCTCCGCCACGCCGGTCCGAAAGATCAGCGCCGCGTCCTCAGTGGCCTCACGCTTGGCAAGTTTTTGGGAGATCACCTTGGACTGGTTCCACGCTCGTATCTCATCCTTCTTGAAACAGGGCAGCTCGTGGACATATTTGTCCCACAGGAGCGCTATGGCTACGGTGGAGGCCACATCCGCCCGGGGCCCGTAAATGGCGTAGGACCGTTGACCGTCGTGAGCGCCAACCGTCTTAAGGGTTAGGTCGTTATGATTTGTTTGCCCTAACGCCAACCCTAGATGACTCATGATTTCTTTGTTCATGCCGCCGGGGACCATTCCCACGATGCTCACCGAGTGCCCGCGATTGAGGCCGTCCTCAACGAGCTGCCTCATCATGGCGAATCGAGCCACCTGTTCTCCGAAGGGTCCGTCGAACCCCCTTGTTCTTAGCTTGTCCAGCACCATGGCGTATCGCGCCAAGATGTGCTCTTCCACTGTTCGCGCCTCGGCCTGCCAACAGGCCGCCAATACGAGAATCACCAGCAGTAGCCGTTTCATGTTTCGCGTTTTCAACTCCGGATAGAGAATTTACCCACGCTGCCATGTGATCTCCAGTCTGTTCCATTTTCGCTCGTCTCAGTTTCTTATCAGCCGGGCTGGCAACCCGTGTCCCCCCCGTTCCACCTCAAAGACCGGCCGTGACGAGATCGAAATCCAATGCCGGTTTTCACAGGCGGGCGGGTAGAAGCCCCGCACCTTACCAGCTCAGGTTTTTATGTCAAGCAAAAATAGAGGCTGGGTCTAGTTATGCCGCATCAGAAGTGGAAAACCGGCATTTCTGGCCGGCTGGGGAGTCCAATATGAACGCGCGTTCTTAGAAGCAGAATTATGGCAAATACTCTACTCTCTCAATATCCCTAAATCCACCTTTTGGGACAGAGGCCGGGAAGCTGTCGGCGCGTGATTGACCGCGCCTGTCTTGCGGCGCAATGAATTGCGCCCCCCTGTCTTTCCATCGATCCCTTCCGGTAGCTCCCCGATCGGGAATACTCGGCGCCGTTGCGGTCATCCAGGCGAAAAGCCGAATCCGGTATTCTCAATTCCTCCGGACATCCGCTTCCGCCGGGATGAAGAGCATGGCCGCAGTGTGTCCCTGAACGGGAAGACTCTCTGCTCCTCGCAGAGAGCGCGCTTGCGGCGCCATTATCTGGAAAAGAGCTTAGGCAGCTTCATGAGAAGGCTCAGGTCGCCTTCTGCCGTGTACTTGCCGCTCATGAAGGCTTGAGCGCCATCCAACTCACCGCGGGAGATGGCAACCCACACTTCCGCGGGAGTCCTAATCGTCACATCAGGGTTTTCCGCCAAGCCCTCGTGAAAAGATGCCCGCTGGTTTTCTATGCGGAGATTGGCAGAGAAAGTCTCGCTCCCCGATACCTCAAACTGATAGGTTACCGCGATGCCCTTGGAGGATTCCACGTTGAGGGCCTGCGGCATCCCCTCCAGGAGCCCACGAGCGGTTCGGCTTCGACCGGATTGTCTCTTGTGTTCGGTCTGCCGCTCCTCATTTCCGCGTCCTTGCATAGCCGCTTGCTGTGATTTGATGAGGCTTTTGATCCAAGCTGCCCGCGCTTCGGGGGTCCCTGAAGACTCGGACCAACTTTGCCCCACATATGTCTCGAAGCTGTCGTACAGCCCCTTTTCCTGCCAATGTTTGTGGTCCGCCTTCATCAGATCGCGGTTTTGGCTTATCAAGTTACCAATGAACTGCCAGAAGCGCAGATCGTTGTCCGTCACAGGATATCGGAGACCTTGCTTCACCGCCCGCGCCAAGTCCCTTGCCAGATCCTCGGCTCGAGCCTCCACCGTCTCCTTCCCGAGAAACTGACCCGGAGCGACTGCAATAGCAGTAAGCTGCCCCACGGGAAACGCGCCGAATATCCTCAGGGTGTTGGAGAGGTATTCCGCCACCCACGATTCGCCAAGGCCCGCGGATACCGAAACCGCCAGGCCGGGTTTCCAGGACTCCTGAGGTCGGTGGCCATGCCCGAGTGATCGGTCAAGGAAAGTCTTCATCTGCGCTGTCACGTTGAACACGTACACGGGGCACGCAAGAATCACCGCATCAGCCGCCAGAGCCTTCTTCGCGACGGAGCTGTAGTCATCTTTGATCCAGCATCCGCCTTTGGTCAGGCAATTTCCGCAACCCACGCAGTAGTTGATTCGGTAACTGCTCAGAAGGATCTCTTCGAGCTGCAGACCTTCCCCCTCAAGAGCCCCGCCGAGCATGGCAATCATCTGGGATGTATTGCCGATTCGTTCGTGAGGCGAACCATTAATGGCCACCACCTTATAACTGCGCGCCATGCGCCTTCCCTCCCTTCTCGGTCAGCGCGATTACTTGCCGTGCGATTTGTCTTTGAGGCCTTTCAATGAAAGGACCCGGAGCTGAAACACTCGATCGATTACATACATCCTGAGGGCCCGCGCTGCACGGGTCATGTCCATGGTCACCGCCGCATCCTGATCGAACGGCAGATGTTCCGTTATCCGCTTTCGCAAGGCCATTTCGTGGTCCACGATCCGCTCGGCCAGCCGGTAATAGAACGCGCCGTCCTGCGCGGTCATCCCAAGCTCGCGGGCCACCTTCAAAATCCGACCCACCGCCGCATCCTGCCGGTCAAAAATACCGGGACGCAGTGGTAGCAACAAATGGACTCGCGTGAGTTCCTTCACCTGCTCTTCGGTCAGTCCCGTTGCCCGGCAAAAGGCGGCCATATCGAGCCCAGGCTGTTCCTCATCCCCGAATATGGTTTCGTGGAGTTCCGCCAGCGCACTCAAGTCGCGGCCCTGATCGTGTTCTTGGAGCAAGGCCCTGATCGAAGCCAGGGACATGCGATGCTTTGACTGCATGAGCCGAATGAAGCCAATCCGTTCGACGCAGGCCGGATCGTAGTAAGCCATGTTGGGGCCGGTCTTCACCGGCGAGGGCAGGAGACCCTCGTTCACGTAGTGCAAAATGGTGGACTTGCGTAATGCGGTGGCCTTGGTCAGATCCCGCATTCTGAGCAACGAGCCGGGCTTTCCCCGCGCGTTGCGTCGCTTTTTGGTAACGTTGGGCATTGAAACGCTCGATTACGAAGAATTCCGCTCAGGCTCAACGTAGATGAGTCCCTAACCAGTGTCAAGTGTTACCTTACAGTTGATAGACCCAGACACTCGGTTGTCAAACGATCGTCGAAGATCTTCAAACACGTGAACCAATTATCAGGCCAAAAGTCTAATAATTTAGAGGGGAAGACCGGTCCCCGGACAACCGGCGTATGCCGAGAAGGAGCAGAGGTTTTCTTGTCCGTCATTCTCGCGTGCGCCTGAAACAGCCTTTCCGGCCGGAGTTCCAATTCGAGAAGTTTCATGGCGTCCACCGGCCGGGAGGCACAAGGCAGGTTCTTCGCGGATAATACTCTGGACATTTCCTGGGGTAGTCTTCATCATGCACACATCTCGTTGAATTTGAGGGGGAACAGCATGAGATGGCCAGACTAGACTCTCGGCGAGAGTAGCTTCGGCCCAGGCCGGAGTCGGTCCCACCGTGGCGGTTTTCGGGCGGCCATTCCGGAAAGGAGGAGTCACATGCTGGTCAAATACTGTATGAAGCGGGAGTTCTATACCCTTGACGTGAACGATCCGGTCAGAAGGGCAGTGCAACTCCTGAAGAAACACAGGGTTTGTATCTTGCCCGTCCTGGACGGCCAGAAGCTCGAGGGTGTAGTAACGGAGAGGGGTCTGAGAAAGGCGCTGGGCCTCGAACGGGCGTTTGAGAAGTTGGAACAGTGGAGCGCCGTAGACCCTGAAACGCGAGTCAGCGAAGTTATGACGCGCGACCCCATCACCATCTCGCCCGATAGCTCCCTGGAGGACGTGGTCAGAGTGCTCATCGAGGCAAAGATACCAGGCACTCCTGTGGTGGACGCCCAGGGCGCCGTGGTCGGAATCATTACGCAGACGGACCTGTACCGAGTGCTCCTGGCCACAAGCGGCTTCATGGAAAAGGGCGCTCAATTCGCTTTCGAGCTTGAGGATCGACCCGGATCGCTCAAGGAAGTGACGGACATCATCAGGAAGCACGGAGGTCGTATAGCTTGCATTCTGACCTCCTACGAAACCGCGCCGCCCGGATTCCGGCACGCGTATGTTCGCGTGTTTGCGCTGGAAGCGGATAAGGTCTCTGATCTCAGCAAAGAGCTTTCCTCGAAGGCAAAGCTCATCATGGGAGCGCCCGCGCAGGTGTAGAGTAAGACACGGTTCGTCGGAGTGTGTGTTGGTGGTGTTTGCCGAACGCGGATCGAACTTAGGGTGACCGACCTGCCAACTAGTTCGTTTCGGAGGGACGGGCTGATTTCTGTTCAGAGGAAGGCCGGCCGCGCTTTCCGGTGGGTCGGAATCGAGTAGGAATTCCGGCCGCCGCCGCGCCTCTCACCAAGGAGCACTGTCATGGAAGTGAACGCGACGCGATATGACGCGCACCTGAAGGAGTATCAACGATTTGCGCACATAAAAAGCATGGAAGAATACCAGGAGAAGCACCGCCGCTCAATTGAGGATCCGGAAGGCTTTTGGGCCGAGCAAGCGCGCACGTACGTCTCTTGGTACAACGAGTGGGATTTTGTGCTGCGTTACGACTTCACCGCTGCTCAGATCGAGTGGTTTGGAGGAGGGCGCCTCAACGCGAGCTACAATTGCCTTGACAGGCATCTTCCTCGACTCAAGAACAGAGTGGCTTACTACTGGGAAGGCGACGACCCCTCTCAATCGCGGACTGTGACCTATTTGGAATTGTTCACCCAGGTCAACAGGTTCGCCGCGGCGCTTCGGTCGAAAGGCGTCAAGAAGGGCGATCGGGTCATCATCTACATGCCAATGATTCTGGAGCTACCGGTGGCCATGTTGGCGTGCGCGCGTTTAGGGGCCGTTCACAGCGTGGTTTTCGGAGGATTCAGCGCGGATTCGGTTGCAAACCGCGTCCGTGACTGCGGGGCCAAGGTTATTATCACCGTGGATGGGGGATATCGGGGGGGCCGCGAGCTTCCGCTTAAAAGCATAGTTGACGAGGCGCTCGCCCAGTGTCCTGAAGTGGAAACAGTGATTGTTTTCAATCGCTGCGGCTCGAAGGCTGAACTTGACCCTCGGCGGGAGATCTGGTGGCATGAGGCCATTGCTGATCCACAGCTCCCCTCCTACGTGGAACCCGAGCCTATGGACTCGGAGGACCCGCTGTTCATTCTGTACACCAGCGGAAGCACCGGCAAACCCAAAGGTGTCGTCCACACTCACGGAGGGTACCTGGTCTATGCGGCCATGACCACACGGCTCGTCTTTGACCTTCGTGAGGAGGAGACCTTTTGGTGCACTGCGGACATAGGCTGGATTACCGGACACACGTATTCCGTGTACGGTCCCCTGACCGACGGATATACGTGCCTGCTCTTCGAAGGTGTCCCCAATTACCCGGATTTCGACCGATACTGGGAATTGGTGGCCAAGTATCGTATCGACAAGTTCTACACGGCCCCCACGGTAATCCGTGCCCTGGCGCGAGAAGGAACCTCCTATGTGGAAAAGCATGACATCTCATCGCTCAAGCTTCTGGGCACTGTGGGTGAACCCATCAATCCGGAGGCCTGGAGATGGTATTACCACTATGTCGGCCGTGATTGGTGCCCGATCGTAGACACATGGTGGCAAACCGAGACAGGTGGGCATATGCTGACGCCCCTGCCTGGCGTTGCGCCCATAAAGCCCGGTTCCTGTTCGTTCCCGTTTTTCGGCGTGGATCCCGTGATCCTTGACCCGGACACCCGGCAGGAAGCCGTGTTTCCCAACCAGGAAGGGGTCCTCTTCATGAGACGACCATGGCCGGCAATGGCCAGAACTCTCTACGGAGATCACGAGCGCTTTCGGGAGACGTATTTCAACGAGGCCCGTGGGCTGTATTTTACGGGAGACGGCGCCAGAAAGGACGAAGACGGCTACTATTGGATAACTGGTCGCGTCGACGACGTCATCAATGTTTCCGGTCACCGGTTGGGCACTGCCGAACTGGAGTCTGCTATGGTGCTCCACAAGGACGTGGCGGAAGCCGCGGTGGTGGGCGTCCCCCATCCTGTCAAGGGCCAGGGAATCTATGCGTTCGTCATCTTGAAAACAGGCGCGGACAAAACCGATCGACTACGAAAAGAGTTGATGGACCTCGTGCGAAAACAGATCGGCCCTATCGCGGCCCCGGACGCCATCCAGTGGGCGGACGCGCTGCCCAAGACGCGCAGCGGGAAGATCATGCGTAGGCTTCTGCAGAAGATAGCCGCCGGATTTGTGGATGAATTGGGAGACGTGACGACGCTCGCGGACCCGTCGATTGTGGCGAGCCTGATAGCGGAGCGGGCCGGCATCGATTTCAAGGTTGGCCGCACATAATGTCTACCGGCGCGCCGGACCGGTCCGGCGCCATGAAACGCATGAGAGGCCGAGATACGCGCCCCACGCATGAGCGCCCGGTGATATGAAGACCCTGATTAAGCGGGAGGAGTGGACGGACAAGGACGGGCTCACTTTCACGTTGGGTCGGGCCTTCATCCAAGATCGGCCGCAAATCGAGGAGATGTACGACGGACCGCATGGGGACGCCTCTTTTCAGGGGCTTCCTCCTCCCGGGCCGGAAGCCCGTTGCGCCTGGATCACGCATCTGGTGGAGGGAGCGGTCACAATCTGTGCTTGGCTACAAGGCAAGGTTGTGGGACACGCTTCGCTGTTTGTTGATCCGGAGAAACGTGACGCGGAATTCCTGCTCTTCGTAGCCCAACCGTTTCGGAACCGAGGCATTGGGACTCGACTCACCCTTATGGCTCTTGACTGCGCCCGCGAACTCTCCCTGGAGCGGGTCTGGCTCACCGTGGAGATGTACAATTTCAGGGCCGCGAGCGTCTTCGAGAAATGCGGCTTCGTCTTATCGGACAGGAGTGGGGGAGAGAGAACCATGATCCTGGAAGTGTGAACACAGGCACGCCAATGAGGGTAGGTATTGTGCGAGATGACCGATATCTCCTCCATGATCCCGGATTACGGCGCCCTGAGCGCCCGGAACGGCTCGTCGCGGTCTACGAAGCGGTCGACAGAGACTTCAAGGGCGCGGTCGTAACGTTCAAGCCTAAGCTTGCGTCTTTGGAGGACCTGGCGTTGGTTCATACCCCGGCTTATATCACGAAGGTCCTCCGGACTGCGGAGCGCGCCTTCACTCATCTTGCGCCCGACACGCCCGTGGGGTCACAATCGTATCTGGCCGCGTCCCTTGCGGCGGGCGGCTCTATAACGGGTCTGGATGCAATGCTGGCCGGGGAGTGTGACGTGTGTTTTGCGCTTGTGCGTCCTCCCGGACATCACGCGCTCCCAGATACGGCAGGCGGTTTCTGCATTTTCAACAATCCCGCTATCACCGCACGATATGCGCTCAGTCGTCACGCCTTGCGGCGCATTCTCATCGTGGATTGGGACGCTCATCACGGCAACGGCATCCAGGACGTGTTTTACGCGGAAAAGGAAGCGCTCTATTTTTCGTCTCATTTCATGGGCTGGTATCCCCGGACCGGGGACTGGGAAGAAACCGGCTCGGGGGACGGGGCGGGCTACACGATCAACCTTCCATTGCCGATCGATATCGGGGACAATGATCTGGCAGGGTTGTACCGCGCGATCCTCAGCCCGGTGGCGGCATCATTCAAACCGGAGTTGATCGTGGTGGCCGCCGGGTTCGATGGGCATTACCTCGACCCTGTGGGCAGACTAAAGCTCACGGAAAAGTGCTTCGGAGAGCTGACCCGGACGCTGTTGGATCTTCGCGATGCCTGCGAGGAAGCGCCCGTTCTCCTTGTCCTGGAAGGGGGATACGATGTAAATGCGTTGGCCCTATGCGTGCGGGAGGTCCTACGCGTGCTGGTCACGGGCGACGCCGGGAGTCAACAAGCATTGTCTCTGTCCGACACCGGGATGAAACTCCTGGAAAAGGCTCGCGGCATCCATAGGAAATTCGGTGTGTGGGAAGGTCGACGCGAGCCTGCTGTTCAAGAATGAGGCTAGGCGCGGGCGCTTTCTGACATTTCGTTCGGTTAGCGCCATAACAGGGAGCAAGAAGATGCTCAGAGCAAAGCTGGAGCCGGAAGATCCCCGAGCCGATCCCGCGTGGTACGAGGAAGTCCGGAGGAATTTTTCGTGGGCCAAAGCGGAACGGGAGTTCTCTTGGAGCGAAACCGGCAGGTTGAACATTGTGCATGAGGCGGTTGACCGATGGGCCCTCGATGACGCCCGTCGCGACCACAAGGCGCTCATATTCGAAAAAGCGAGCCGGGTAAAAGAATTCACATATGGAGACTTGAGCGCCGCGTCATCCCAATGGGCGCGGCTGTTCATGGAACAAGGTCTGGGAGAGGGTGATCGCGTATTCATCTTTCTGCCGTCCTGTCCGGAAGTCTTCTTTGCGCTCCTGGCTTGCGCTCGACTGGGGATTCTTTCTTATGTCCTGTTCCCTTCCTCCGGGTTCGATGAGATTGACGCCCGCATTCGCAGCGCGAGACCGGAGGCGATTGTTACCCATGCCGACCTTGCCGAACGTCTGCCTCAGCAAGCCATGGCGTGCGTCGAGCACGTCTTTCTAACCGGAGGGGGCGCGCTCGATCTTTATCCCGGTGAAATTGTGATGGAGGAGGAGCTGAAAAGATTTTCTACGGAGCCGACCATCAGATGGGTGAGCGGCGACACGCCTCTGTTTCTTATTTACACTACCTCGGGGACCACAGGACCGCCGAAGGCGGTTGTACACGCGCACAGATCCATGGTCGGCCACGTGGCCACAGCGAGACACGTCCTGGACGTGCGGGACGATACCGTCCTCTGGACCGACGCGGGTGAACCCGGATGGGTAACGGGAATCGTATACGGGCTCTTCGCCCCCTTACTGTGCGGAATAACCACTGTTGCCCAAGGAGACCCGTTTTCCGCTTCCACCTGGTACAGGACGCTGGAGAGGCACAAGGTTTCCGTGTGGTACACCACGCCGCGCACAATCAGCCGACTCATGGAAGCAGGGGACGATGTTCCGGGCAGGTATGACCTGGCCGGCCTCAGGCACGTTGCCACTGTCGGCGAGGTCCTATCTCCGGAGCAATTTTACTGGGCTCGCCGCATATTGAAGCGCTCGCCGCACGACACCTGGTGGATGACCGAAACGGGGATGATTTGCATTGCGAACTTTCCATGGATGAGCATCAAGCCGGGCAGCATGGGAAGGCCCGTGCCGGGAATTGAAGCCGCTGTGGTCAACGACCAGGGACAACCGGTCTCCGATTACACTATGGGGGAGCTCGCGTTGAGGCCGATTTGGCCTGCACTAATGACGGCCCTCTGGAACGACGAGAGCCGCTATCGTCACCATTTCCGGTTCGATGGATGGTTTGTCACGGGAGACATGGTCACGACCGACGAAGAGGGATACTTTTACTTTGACGGACGCAACGACGATCTGATCAAGGTGGGGATCAGGGATATGGGGCCGTACGAGCTGGAACAGATTCTGGGACTTCATCAAGCCGTGGCCGAAGCGATGGTAATCGCCGTGAGAGCCCCGGACGGCAAGGCCAATTTCCGAGCCTTTGTCAGAGTCAAGGAGGGATTCACAGCCTCCAAGAGGCTCAATCTTGAGATCAGGAACTTCGTTCGGGCAAGCTTTTCCCCTGAAATACCTCTCGCCGAAATTGTGTTCATGGATGAGTTGCCCAGGGCGCGCTCGGGAATTCCGTTGCGCAGCATGCTTATCGCGCGGGAACGGGGGCTCCCCGCCGGGGATCTTGGCGCTCCAGGCGAATGATACGGTGTGCGATCGAACGCGAGCGCGGCAGTGAGCGCCCTTCTTGCCCGGTCTCCGTTCTCACTTTTTCACGCGTTGAGAGGATAATCGTTTCTGCTCGACGGGTTCGCCGGTCATGGCTTCGATTTCGTGGAGCAAAGCAGGTAGAAGGTCTTTTTCCGTGTACGAGCCGATCTTCTTGCCTTTCTTAAAAAGTATTCCCTTCCCGCGGCCTCCCGCGAGGCCCACATCGGCTTCTTTGGCCTCTCCCGGTCCGTTGACCACGCAACCCATGACAGCCACTTTCAGCGGGGTCACCACATGGACCAGCGCGCGTTCGACCTTCCGCGCGAGACCGATGAGGTCGATCTCGGTGCGAGAACAGGTGGGGCAGGATATAACTTCCACGCCTCTCCTTCTCACCCCCAGCGCTCCCAATATTGCGTACGCGGCGCGGACCTCTTCCGGAGGGGGAGCGGTCAACGAAACCCGGATCGTGTCCCCGACGCCTTCCGAGAGGAGAATTCCTATCCCCAGCGCGGACTTAATCGCGCCGGGAAGCGGCGTTCCGGCTTCGGTCACGCCCACGTGCAGCGGGTAGTCCACTCGGCGGGATAGAATGCGGTACGCCTCCACGGTGCGGGGCACATCCGAGGCTTTCAGCGAGATCTTGATCAGATGAAAGCCTTCTTTCTCAAGAATGCCCACATGGCCAAGGGCGCTTTCCACCATGGCTTCCGGGACAGGGCCTCCGTGCGAGCGCAGGATCGTGCGGTCCAATGATCCTGCGTTCACGCCGATGCGTATGGGCACGCCTCGTTCAGCCGCAGCCCTGGTGACTTCGCGAACCTTGTGACGCGCGCCGATGTTTCCAGGGTTGAGGCGAAGACCGTCAACACCCTGGCGCAGCGCTTCCAAGGCCAGTCGGTAGTCGAAGTGTATGTCCGCGATCAGTGGAATCGATATTCGGGACCTTATCTCGCCCAGAGCGAGCGCGGCGGCCCGGTCGGGCGCGGCAACTCGCACGATTTCACAACCGGCGCGCTCCAGGCTCCGGATTTGACGGACCGTGGCCCGAACGTTCCTCGTGTCCGTATTTGTCATGGATTGGACGGCGATGGCCGCGCCATGGCCGACAGGAACGGACCCCACGTAGATTCTTCTGGTTTTGCGGCGCTCAATCTCCATCTTGGGCAATATGAACTCAGCGGTCGGCGTACCATTCTTCGTAGTAGGTCATGTACTGACCGCTCTTGATGCGGCGCCACCATTCTTCGTGTTCCAAGTACCAGAGAACGGTCTCATCCATGCCGGTTTGGAAGTCGATGCGCGGTTTCCACCCCAACTCGGTCCGCAGCTTGGACGCGTCCATGGCATAGCGACGGTCGTGGCCCGGCCTGTCTTTCACGAACTTGATGAGGGACTCGGGCTTTTCTAATCTTTTCAGAATGTGGCGTACGATCTCCAGGTTGGGCACTTCGTTTTCCGCTCCTATGTTGTAGACCTCACCGCTGGAGCCCTTCCTCAAGACAAGATCAATGGCTCGACAATGGTCCTGCACATGGATCCAGTCCCGGACGTTGAGACCGTCTCCGTACACCGGGAGCCGGCTGTCGCAGACCGCGTTCGTGATCATGAGCGGGATCAATTTCTCAGGGAACTGGAATGGACCGTAGTTGTTGGAACATCGGGTGATGAGAACATCCATGCCGAAAGTCTTGTGGTATGAGCGCACCAGGAGGTCCGCGGCCGCTTTGGATGCCGCATAAGGCGAATTGGGCGCGAGCGGATTCATCTCGGTGAAGACGCCCTCGGACCCGAGAGAACCATACACCTCATCCGTGGAGATTTGCACGAATCGTTTGACTCCGTGCCGTCGGCACGCGTCCAAGAGCACCTGGGTTCCCAGCACGTTGGTGCGCACGAACGCGGATGAATCCATGATTGAGCGGTCCACATGCGATTCCGCGGCAAAATTTATCACCGCGTCCGGACCGTCTTGCAACAGGGAATCAACAAGGTCCATGTCCGTGATGTCCCCGCGCACGAAGATATGCCGTTGGCCGTATTTCTTGGCATCCTGGAGGTTCTCCAGATTCCCCGCGTAAGTGAGCAGGTCAAGGTTCACGATCCGGACATCCGGATAGGATTCCAACATGCGCAGGATGAAGTTGGAACCGATGAAGCCGCATCCGCCGGTGACCATCAGTTTCATATGCTCTACTCACAATGCCTGGCGGCCAATGACCGTATCCGCGCCGCCGCCCGTCGGGTGAGCGCGTGGCCGTAAGCCTGCAATCATTCTCGGCTCCATGTTAGATAATTAGAGGGTCTTTTTAAAGGGGGGCGTTTCACCGGAACTCTCAGCCATCCTTTCGGGACCAGTCGTACGGGATGCCTCCTTCGTGCGGGTCTGTCCGGTACTCATCGGGATCTGAGCGATGATAGGGTTCGGTGGGCACGTTCACTACGTACGCCTCATATTCTGAGACGCATTTCCAGCCGTGATAAACTCCCGGGGGAATCACGATCAGGCATGGGTTGTGCTCGCCGATACAGAACTCGTTTGTTAGCCCGACAGTAGGCGAGTCTTCCCGGTCATCGTATAAGGCCACTTTGACCATGCCCCTGACGCAGGTGAAAAGGTCGTGCTGCAATTTGTGGTAGTGCCAGGCCTTTACCACCCCCGGAAAGACCGTAGTGAGATAAACCTGGCCGAATCCCTTGAAAAATGGATCGTCTCGCCTGAGGATCTCCATGAGCCGTCCCCGCTCATCGGGGATCACGCGGAGCGGATGCACCTCCACTCCGTGGAGAAGTTCAGAGGTAGGGGGCTGAAATTTCCTGGGTTTCATGGTTTCTGCTCAATCGTTGTTCGCCCCGCCCTGCGCGACCAGGTTGGAGGCTTTCAACAGTGATTCGAAAGTGCCCGCGTCGGTCCACCATCCTTCCAGCTCGGACCAGGTCATGGACCCCCGTTGAATATACATGTTGTTCACGTCGGTGATCTCTAGCTCCCCCCGTTCGGAAGGGGTGAGCGATCGTATGAAATCAAAGACCTGATCGTCGTACATGTAGATGCCGGTAACCGCGAAAGATGTGGGAGGCTTAACGGGTTTCTCGATGATCTTGACCAGCTTGCCGCCTTCAATGACCGGCACGCCGAATCTCTGGGGATCGTCAACCCTTTTCAAGAGGATTTTCGCTCCTCGCGGCTGCGTCCGGTACTCTTCCACCGCGCGGTGTATGTTCTTTTCGATAATATTGTCGCCCAACACCACGCATATGCGACCGCCGGCCGCGTGGTTTTCGGCCAGCGAAAGAGCGTCTGCTATGCCGCCTTCTCCTTCCTGGTACGCGTAATTTATCTTTTCCACACCGTATTCTTTCCCGTTTCCGAGGAGTCGGAGGAAATCACCGGGATTATTGCCGCCTGTGACGATGAGAACATCCCGAATCCCTGCTCTAACCAGACATTCCACAGGATAGGTGACCATCGGTCTGTTGAACACGGGCAGCAAATGCTTGTTGGTGATTTTGGTCAGGGGGTACAGTCTCGTTCCCAGGCCACCAGCCAAAACAACGCCTTTCACGGTCTCCTCCCCGGAATAGGTTTTCCGATCCGACCCTACCATCGCGTGAGCTGTGAGTCAAAACACCGCGCCCCGCCAGGCATAGGCAAGCCCTTGCCACCTTATGACGTTGCTTGAACAGTCGGGAGATTGCCGGGTTGCTCGGCCGCGGCCCGCGGGCGCCGGGTTATTCTACCAGAAAAAGTCTCGTTTGTGGGTTCCTTGTATGGACCCGCTCTTTGCGCTCGCAGCGAGACCCTTCCGCCGCGTAACCGCGTGTTTGCCATCAGGCTGCGCCCGCATTGACTCAGCGGCCAAAATGCGCTAGGAATTTGATGGCGCCCTGGCGATAGTCAGGTCTGCCAATATGACGTGAGTTGCTCGAACTGTTCTCTTCGCAATTTCGCTAAGCGGCTTTTTCTCCAGAAGAAAGGTCGAGGCGCCGGGGGGCGGGTTCCTGTACACGAAACAAACAGTATCCACAGGGCGGGAAAGGTGCAAGATAGTCTTTCGAGAAAGCGTCAGGGTCTGTTCCTCATAGGGAGAGAGCTGCTCGGGGACGCGTCATTGGGTGACAAGTTATCCAACATTCTAGACTATATTCAGGTCGCTTTAGATGAGCCTGGGGCTGCGAGCGCGTGGATCGAACTGGACGATCACACCTACGGTGTGTCCGGGGACGGGACCAAAGAGCCCTTTGCGCTGGCCATCCAGGTTGACAATCGGGTCCGAGGCCGCCTCTGTCTTGCTTACTCCGGCGGAGGAGAGCCTTCGGTGGAAGAGCAGGAGTTCCTTACGGAAATAGCTCATCTGCTTGATCGTGCGGTGAGCATGTTCGATCGAGAAGCAACGCTCAACGTCCAAAGGGAAAGGAGCGTACGGCTGGCCGACAATCTATACAAGGAGATGTGGAACCGCACAGAGGCCCTTGCCGACAAGAGCGGATACTTGGAAGGAATCCTTCGTTCAAGCGATGACTGTATTGTCACCACGGACCTCGAACATAGAATCGTGGAATGGAACCCCGGAGCGGAAAAGATCCTCGGGTTCTCCGCGGAGGAGATGCAGGGTCGAAAGGTGGAGGAGATCTGGGAGAGCGCAGAAGATAGGGCCAAGATCCTGGAAGAGGTGATGAGCAAGGGGGGCGTCCGCAACTATGAGACTCGACTGAAAACCAAATACGGAGGGTTCCGTGAAATCTCCCTCACCCTCTCCGTGCTCAAGGATAACGAGGGCAAGATTCTGGGCACTGTTGGCGTTAGCAAGGATATTACGCACGAAAAGGCGATGATACGTGACCTGGAGCTCCTCAATCAGAGTTTTCGAGAGACGCTGCATTTCATGAATCATGAATTCAAGAATTCGTTGATGGTCATCGGTGGTTTCGTCAGGCGACTACTGGAATCGGAGGAAGATCCGCGTCGCAAACAGGAGCTGGAAATCGTCTATCATCATTCGAAATTTCTGGAGGCGATGACCCTGGACTTCCTGGTCATGGCCGAACTGGAACATGGTGAGTTCCACGTCAGGGAGCGCCTGATCCGGAATTACTACGAAGAGGTGATATTGCCGGCCATGTTGGGGCTAAAAGAGCGCTATCCGGACTCGTTGCCAAGCTATGACACCAGCATGGGAGGAGTCGGAAATATAAGCGTTATGGGAGATCCCAACCTCCTACAAATCGTTTACCGCAACCTCTTCGGCAACGCTCTGAAATATCGGTCTCCGTCCGGCAAGATATCGTACGGCGTCGAACCGAGGTCCCATCACTATCAGTTCAATGTCTGGAACGAAGGCCCGGGCCTTCCGGCGGAAGAAACGGAAAAGATCTTTGACAAATTCTATCGGGTTAATACCGAACTCACCAAGCAGAAGCGTGGAACCGGTCTAGGGCTCTACAACATACGCCGGATCATTGAGGCCCACGGAGGTCGGATCTGGTGTGAGACCCGCCCCGGCGCATGGATAAACTTCCTCTTCACCTTGCCCAAAGGGGAGAACCCCGCCCCCTGAAATGCCCTTTGCTTCTTTGAGAGCGTATTGGTTTCGAGGCCGAAGTGTATGAAGTCCATCAGCCGCCAAGGCCATGACGCCGCGGCTTGCTCGTGTCCGAGACGCGTGTGTGGGCCTTCTCGTCCACGCCGCCGGCCTTCCTGAGCGCCTTATTGTAGATGAGTCGGGTGTCTTTGAAGTGGTCCGGACTACCCAGCACCACAATGAGGAAAATGTTATGCCCGGGATGGAATTTAGTTGCGAGGCAGTGTCCCGCTCGGACGGTGTATCCGGTCTTGCCGGCTTCCAGGGGCAGATTGTCCCGCAGGAGCTTGTTGGTGTTGCGGACAAAGTAACCATTCGCTGACACAGCGCTCGCCAACGTGTAGTGTCTCTTGAGGGAGATTTCCTTGATTGCTCTGTGAGCAAAAGCCTGGCGCGCTATCAACGCGATTTCCCGAGCAGTTGAAACGTTGGACTTCACATCAACCGATTTCTTGTCCTCGTGGCCGGCGCGCACATCCTTATGATCCAGGCCGCTGGGCGTGTAAAATCGAGTCCTTTCCACACCCATCGCGCGGGCTTTCTTGTTCATGGCTGCCACGAATTTCTCCCGGCCGCCCGGAAACGCGCCCGCCAGGGTCTCGGCGCAGTCATTGCCCGATGCCATGAGTAAGCCGTGGAGCAAATCCTTTACCGATACACGATCCCCCGGCTTCAGACCCACCACCGACTTGGGGATCTTCCGGACCAGCTCGGGAACCTCGATCTTCTTGTCCAACGGCATGTGGTCCAGCGCCACCAGAGCGGTCATCAGCTTGGTGAGGCTTGCCACGGGCAGTTGCGCGTCGGGATTCTTGGCCAGGAGAGTCCTGTTGCTGGCAAGGTTTACGCAGTAAGCCGCTTTGGCCTGCACATCGCGCTTGACGGCTTTTTTCTCTTTTCCTGCAGCCTTTTGCTTCACGGGCGCCTTTTCTTTGGAATTCTGCGACCATGAACGCGCAGAAGCATCCGGTAGGTCAACCAGAGCCGGAAAGAGAAACCCAGTCAGGAAAACCAGTATGACGGCCAGACGGGACAGGGTAGCCCCTTGGAAGAAAAACATAAGTCCTACCTGTGATCGACCCGTGCAGACAGACCTTTTCGTCTGTCAAATTCATCTATTAATGGGATAATTTATAGCATACTTCCATTGATTTGGGAAGTTCTTTTTCTTCCTACCCAGAATCAAACAGAAAGAAATAAAGCGTGAAAAAATCGCGCCCACGCGCGTCAATGGGCTCCGCGTCGGAGGCCCCTTGCCTCGTCTCCGCTTCCATGAAATCATGCGTCCGGATCTAACGGGTTTCTCCTGGCGATTCCGGAAATACGTCCGCAACTCTCGGTTCCCTCAGCGCATTCTCATCGGCTGGAAGCGGCGCGGACGATACAACATCAACGAAGAGGACACCAACGTCATGTTGAGAGCAAAAATGTGGTTTCGATGCGCCGCGATGCGCGATCCGGTCATACCGGTTCTTGTTCGACCGGCTGTGATCGGGTGGAAGGGCAAACGCAGAGAGATCGATCTCACCATTGAGCGCGAGTTCACCGGCGCCGAATTGCTCCTACGGATGAAGGGGTGGATCACCGTGAATCCGAAAGAGGCGGTGGAGATCTTCGAAAAGCACGGTCGCCTGAAATGCTTCGACACCGGAGAACTGGTCGTCGAGCTGGAAGACCAGGCCGCCCTTGCCGCGCTGCAAGCGGAAGTGGCGGCCACCCTTGGCGATCAGTGCGACGTGGAGCCGATCCCGAAAAAGGTGTGAATTCTGACGCCTCACTTACAAGATCCGAGGAATCACGACAATCCTCGACTTCGGCGAGCGCTCCGGGGCTGCGCCTAGGAGATGGGCAGCATGAGCGCATCGTTGCGCAACAATTTGGAGGGGCGACTCATCTCCTCTCCAAGCCACCCCATACGTAGACAGATCCGGGCCGGCTTCTTTCCGAGATCCTGCTCCCGTAAGCAAGAAACCATTCCGGTTCTCGATAACGATTGCGAGAAGGGCTTTTGCCGATCTCTTTCCCCTAAAGGGGAGCGCCTTGAATAGCCACGGGTGAAACCCGTGGTACGGAGCGCCGATAATTGCTTCCTTCCGGCCCTGGAGGGGCCGACCCTGTCGGGGCGCAGGACGGAATTTCCTGAACAAGGTCCGCCGGCCCCGGGTTCTCCCTGGCTTTGTAGCGACTGTGTTGCCTGTCAAGCAACACAGTCGCTACACCGGCTGCCGCGGGCCGGGATGCTCCCGATAAAAGATCCGACGGCCTTGCGTCGTCCGAAGTGAAGGAGATTCCCGGCCCGCCACCCCTCCAAAGCCGATGAGGGGCTTGACTTTGCGTTCAGGCATAACCTAAGTTGTGTCGGTTGCGGAACGGGGTTCCCATTTCCTTCAAATGCCCCCGTAGCTCAGTGGATAGAGCGACGGATTCCTAATCCGCAGGTCGCAGGTTCGATCCCTGCCGGGGGTACCACGAATATCAGCGACTTGCCGTCTCTCAGGTCACCATTGCCTGACGTCGAGAAACGGGAACCTAGGAAGGAGCTGAGTTGCGCCCGATTCAATTTGGCGCAAGGCGGACGGCGGTCTTGCCGGCTATTGGTTGTCCCTGACAGACAGACCCCAACAGCGAAATCAACGAGACACAAAGGGCTTAGCCGGCCGCCGGCGCCGGCTCCCATCGCATGGAACGCCCACAGGAAGCCGAAACTCTTCAGTTCACTCTAACCGATCTAATTGTTGTTAGACGGCCTACACTCACGAAGGAGCCACCCTTGATATGATCTGGATATGGACGGGATTTATCGCGTTTATCCTGATCATGCTGGCGCTTGATCTGGGCCTCTTTCATCGCAAGGCCCATGTGGTCACTGTCAAGGAGGCCGTGGCCTGGTCCGCGGTGTGGTTGGCTTTGGGGTCCGCGTTCGCAGTGTTCGTGTACTTCGCATACGGCGGCCAATGGTTTGGGCTTGGCGCCGCGGTTGACCCCGTCGATGGATTGATCAACAACGGCTCAACCGCGACAGAGAAGTACCTGACCGGCTACGTGGTTGAGAAATCGCTCAGCGTGGACAACATTTTTGTCATCGCTATGATCTTCACCTTCTTCGCTGTGCCGCCGCTCTACCAGCACCGTGTGCTTTTCTGGGGGGTCTTGGGCGCTCTGGTTTTGCGGGGCGTGATGATCGCGCTCGGGACGAAACTGATCGCCGAGTTCCACTGGATTCTTTACCTCTTCGCGGTCTTCTTGATTTTCACTGCGCTCAAGATGCTGTTTCTTAGGACGGAGCAGACCGATCTGAACAAGAACGTTGCGATCCGGTTGACGCGGCGCTTGTTTCCGGTGACCGCCAGGTTTCACGGCGAGCGCTTCATCGTTCGCGCCGGGGCGCCGGAGTCGTACGAGAGCGAGGTTCCAGGAGCGCCCGCGGAGCCGGATGAGGTCGTGGATCAAGTTCAGCCGGGAACGCTGCTCCTCACGCCTCTGGCGCTGGCGCTTGTCGTGGTGGAGACGACCGATCTGATCTTTGCGGTCGACTCGATCCCCGCGATCTTTGCCATCACAGGTGACCCCTTCCTGGTGTTCACCAGCAACGTGTTTGCGATCCTGGGGCTCCGGTCGCTCTATTTTGCTTTGGCCGGGATGGTCAGGAAGTTCCGCTACCTCAAGGCCGCGCTCGCCGTCGTGTTGATGGTCGTAGGCGTGAAGATACTGTTCGCAGAGTGGCTGAAGCTCGCCCTCGGTAAACACTTCACCCTGTGGTTGCTCGTGGTAGTGGTCGCGATCTTGGCATCCGGCGTAGCCGTTTCCCTCATCGTTGAACGACGGAACATGAACCGCGTGACAAGCGCATCAAGCTGACGCTCGCGTTCGGCTCTGCAGCCTATCGCTCGATCGTTGTTTTCCGGAACGATTTCTCGGTAGCGCAGCATGAGCCCCGTCTTCTGTCTTGACAGACAGGGGCGCCCTCACTGGGAACTCCTCCATCCGACAGATAATTGCTCTGGTTCCGAGACCCACTACTCGTCAATCTCAATTCATACATGCGCCACGAGGATCCGCAAGATCTCCACGAAATTCCCAAGGTTGCATGACGTTTTGATCCGGGCTAAAAATGCGGGAGGATATGGGAGGTGACGAACCATGAATGTTTTGATTCTGTATTATTCCAAGACTGGGAACACACGGAAGCTGGCTGAAAAGGTTGCAGAAGGGGTGCGGTCGGTTTCCGGCGTGGAAGCTGTCATGAAAACGACTCAAGAAGTCACCAGGGATGACTTTGTCAACGCGGCAGGGATCATCGCAGGTTCCCCGGTGTACTTCGGGGTCATGGCCGCGGATCTGAAGCGGGTCTTTGACGAATTCGTGGGCGTTCGCAAGCAAATGGAAAACAAGGTCGGCGCGGCCTTTGCCTCGTCAGGCTATTGGGCCGGCGGCAACGAAACCACGATCATTTCCATTCTTCAATGCCTGCTTATCTACGGAATGATCATCGTTGGAGACCCCATGTCTGCCACCGGCCATTACGGCGCGGCGTCTGTGGCGGCTCCTGATGATAAGGACACCGATATCGCCCAAAAGCTCGGAGCG
The DNA here is from genome assembly GCA_016875095.1 of Deltaproteobacteria bacterium. Classification (GTDB taxonomy): domain Bacteria; phylum Desulfobacterota; class Desulfomonilia; order Desulfomonilales; family Desulfomonilaceae; genus VGSG01. The sequence continues at coordinate 47,847 of VGSG01000004.1, read as the reverse complement.
CGAGTCGCAGAACTGTGCAAGAAGCTTGGGTAAAACGTAGGAGTTTTTCAAGAGATTGCCGGGGAGGCCCTTCTTGCAAGAAGGGCCTCCCCGGCAACTCTTCGCAAAGCTCTTATGCTTCGCTGCAGGCGCTACGCTTCGGGCAAGGGCTCGATTAGTCTGACTTGGGCTATCTTGGCCAATTCGACCAGCTTCTTGACTTCCACAGCCCCGATTACGAGTTTGCCTCCGGTGGCTGTGAAAGAGATCGTGAGCCCTTTTTCTTTCAGCTCTTTCAGGACTGCTTCGGTCGACTGGGTAAGCCACACCTGCACCGTAACTTTACCGTCCTTGACACGGACCTTGCCCTTGGAAGTGTCTTGACCCTTTTCAACGGCTTCGATCAGGGTTCGCAGGTCAGCGGTCAGTTTTTCCAAGCCCGGCAAATCCTTTTCCTTGTCGATGGAGGCCGTTCGACGGCCGCTCTCGGCGTCTTTTTGTTCCTGTTCATCTTTGAGCTGCGCTCTTTGGGACCGACCCGTGGTTTCCACCAAGGCTTCGGCCGGCAGGGCGCCTTCTCTGCGCTTCGCCGCGGCTACGGGGGAGCCTGCGCGAGCCAGGTTGTATCCTTCCGGCGACCGTCCGGAAGCCGGAAGCCGGCCCATAGGCGCAGAAGGCATGGCAAGCTTAGCCGCGGTTTCTCCAAAGACTCCTTCCCGGCTTACTCCGTCGGGCATTTCAACGGGCACGGTCACGCGGACCGGTTTACCGTCGGTGGTGATCACCGCTTCCTCCACTGCCACGAAACTCGTGAACTGAGTCATTATTCGGTGTTCAAGGGCCACTCGGATTATTTCTTCCTTTATGTCATTCCTGGGTTTACCGCGTTGGATGCCCATGAAATCTTGATCCATGAGAGAATCCACCTTGGCCCTGGCCCACAAAGGAGCCAGCGAAGCGTTCGCGGTTTCCGTTTCCGGAAGGGTGACGTCAAGGACCTGCTCGTACGGTTTTCCCGCCTGCAAGCCCTTGAGGATGATCTTCCCTTTTCCGGCCTTCGTATAACGGGCCTTGAAAACTAGAGGCTTCCTGTCCCAGAGGTCCGACACCTGGGTTGGGAAAAGCTCTTCCAGTTTGATTCCTTCGGTGGTTATGCTCATGTCCGTTAGGACCGGATTTGCTATTCGCTCATAGAATTTTCGGCCCACATCCTGCCCGCGTGAGTTCAGCAGCACGTATTCCACTTCGCCGCCTCCAACCCTTGCCATATTGTCCAAGAGGAAGCGGTTGACTGAATTGCCGGTCCCGAAAGGAAACCACCTGCTGGCGCCCCGGAGCTTTTGAACAAGGGATATGATCTCAAAATCATTGCCCACGTACCCGTCGGTCATGAAGGTGACGATCCGCAGCCTGTTCTCCGGCGCGGGGGCTTTAGCCACAGCCTCCACAGCCGGTCCCATCCATGTGCCCCCTCGGGCTTCCAGGGATTCCAAATAGCGGAGCGCCTTGATCCTGCTATCCGCGGTGTTCTTCTTCGGCTCGGGGAAGAGCATTCTTACGCTGACGTTGAAATCGATGACATTGAACGTGTCTTCCGGGTTCATGCGCTCAATGAAGTATCTCATCGCCTCTTTGGCCTTGGCTATGGGCCAACCCGCCTGCGAGCCGGAGCAATCGATGACGAAAATCATCTCTTTCGGAGCGATCTGTTCCGGCTTCACGCGCCGCGGAGGAATCATGATGAGCAGCGCGGAGCCTTCCTTGCCGTCCTTGTGAGCCAGCACGCCTGACTTGACCTCATCTCCGGCCACAAGGTAGCTCAGGACAAAATCCTTGTTGGGTATTTCTTTCTTGTTCTTGAGCGATACCGAAGCCTTGGCGGCGCCGTCCCGCTCGATCGCTATTTCGTGCAGCTTGGAATCGATACCGAGGATCGGCACACCCGCATCGATGACCACTTGCAGACTCAAGTCATGGCCTGCCCGTATGCCTTCCGGCGTCACCGGCGGCGTGATTCTGCTTGCGTCGGGAACCTGGTCCGTATCGGAAGCCCAACCAGTGCCTGTTTTCTGTCCGGGTTCACCGGGAATGAATCTCGGTCCAACAACCATGGGAAACACGAATTTGAATGAGCCGTCATCGTATGGGAGCGCTTCGGAATAGTGGATTGTGATTTCCACTTTTTCCCCCGGCATGATGTTCGCGACGGATTGCGTGAAGATATTGGGCCGCTCCTGATCCAGCAGCGAAGCAACATGGCCTCGGTCACGGGCCTGCTCGTAGATCTGTCGCGCTTCTTCTTTGCGTTTGATTACTCCGCGAACTTCTCGCTTACCAACCTTCATCAACATATCGTCCACTGCCGCCTCTGCCGAAAGAGGGAACGTGTACACAGCCTCGATCTTCTTGTCAGAGGGATTGTGGAAGATCTGCTTTACGGAAACCCGCGCAATAAAGCCTGATATGTCTGCCTTGACGTCAGTGTGTTCCAAGGGACAGTCTTTACCCTGTTTGCCGTCCGGCTCGATGATGGTCAGGGAACCCTGACCGGGACCAGTCGTCTCGGAGCCGCACCACGCAGTGGATAAGAGACCGGTGGTAGCCAGTAGAGCGAGAGCCCACAAGCCTGATCGTGTAATTCTCATGTTCTTTCTCCGTTTCCGTTCCGCCGGTATTTCATGGCCTCAACAGCTCGGCCTTTGACAAGGAATTCGCGCGCGCGGCAAAAACGTTACCGATGCATCCGGAAATTGGGGTTATTGGCGGCAGGATACGCCGTCAGGGTGTGGCGGAAGAAGATTCGGCCGGCGAGATCTCGGTGAGCATGTAATTGGAAAGATCATCTATGATGCTGATAAGACTTGAGGAATCTGAGTCCCTGTACGACGCGGCGATTTCCTGCGCGGCCCTCAGGAAGTTCTCCGCCACCTGGCCAGTGGCGGAATTATGCGCCGCAAGCTCCGCGTACAGTCCGGGCCGCTGTTTGAGCTGGCAGCCTAACATCTCTGTGAGCTGGGAAAACCATGGGCCTGAAACAGGCAAATAGGACCGCAGGTCGAAGTCCATGTTCATAAGAGACCGGGCGAAACAAAAGAGGAGCATGTGCCTGAACACCTGCGCCACAGCCATGAGTCGATCGTGGACGTCGGGATCGATTACCACGACCCTTGCGCCCTGTAGTTCCATGAAATGCCGAAACCACACAACCCACTTCTTGGAGCGAGCAGGGCAAACGAAAACGATCTGGTCCTGCAAAGAGGGTGTGTCCGGGCCGAAGAGCGGGTGACTTCCGATGACCTCACCTCTGGCGTGGAGCAGCATAGCTTGAATCGGCGCGGCTTTCACGGACGCGATGTCAATAATCGCGCCGTCGGGACGCGTAAAAGGCCCCAAGGCTTCCATCAATTCCTCCAGCGCGGGGATGGGCGCCGCGAGCAGTATGACGTCGTGTTCCGCGATAGACTCATATGCAATAGGTCCGGTGGCTTTGTCTGCAACCTCGACGCGGTAGCCCGCGTCGAGAAATAATTTGTGCATCCGAGAGCCCATCCGGCCCAGGCCACCCACAATTACTATGCTTTCAGGTTCACGCGCGTGCATGGCTCCTTTTCTCCTCCTGACGCAGACATCACTGCTTCTAGAGAGAGGGCGCTCCTCCCCGCCCGGTCACCCGCCGGATAAGAGCCCAACATCCTGAGTCGATTCACACATTGGGAGAACTCTTCCAGCGCGGCTCGGACGTGTTCGTCTGAAACGTGACCTTCAAAGTCCGCAAAGAAGATATACTCCCACGGCGTTTCTTTTGACGGCCGTGACTCAATGCGGGAAATATTCACGCCTTGCTGAGAAAAAGGCGTCAATGCCTTCAATAGCGCGCCGGGACGGTGCGGCGTGGAAAAGAGAATCGAGGTTTTATCCCGGCCGGTTGGCGCATGCTCCTCATTTCCAAGGACGAGAAATCGCGTCACATTCGTGGACCGATCCTGAATGCCGCGTGCAAGCACGTGCAGTCCGTGCAGACGAGCTAGAGCCTCATTGCCCACAGCCGCGGATCCGGGTTGCTCCGCGGCCTTTTTCGCGGCGACCGCGGTGCTGGACATCTGCACTAAGGGCCTGGCGGGAAGGTTGCGTGACAACCAGCCCAAGCATTGCCCCAAAGCTTGCGGATGCGACAAGACCTCCTTGATGCGGCTGAGATCCCGTTCTGTAGACATGAGCGCGTGGGAAATGCGTAGGTAGATTTCTCCGCAGATCTTCAAATCGCCGTCCGCCAACTGGTCTAGAGTGAGCCCGACCGAACCTTCGGTGGAATTTTCCACCGGCGCGACGCCGAAATGCGCGTGGCCGCTCTGCACGTCCCGGAACACATCTACGATGGAGTCTCTCGGGAAGAATTCGCACGAGCGGCCGAAGTAGTCCATCGCGGCCATGTGGGTGAAGGTGGCTTCAGGGCCGAGATGTGAGACCTTGAGAGGTTCCTGGATTGCCCGGCACGCGGCGATAATCTCGGTGAAGATGTGTTTTAGGGCTGAGGGTTGCAACAGCCCGGATTTGCCGCAGGAGAGTCTTTCCAGCACTGCTCGCTCTCGTTGCGCATCCAACGCGGGCAAGCCGTTTGTCCGTTTCAGGCGGCCGATCTCCTTGGCCTGTGCGGCGCGCTCGTGGAGCAGCCGAATGATCTCGTCATCCAGCAGGTCGATACGCTCTCGTATTCCATGTATTAATTGTTCTTCCGTCACTATCATCTCAAAACCCTCTTCCGGCCTATATTCGAATACCGACCCGTCCGTAATCAGGACTCACGCTGAATCAAATGAGCCAGGGCGCTGAGTTCGTCCATGAGTTCGCGGAATCGCCGCGGGGTAAGCGACTGTTCGCCGTCACATAGCGCCTCGGAGGGATTGCAGTGCACCTCCACCATGATCCCGTCCGCGCCCACAGCAAGGGCGGCGCGGCAGAGCGGACCGACGTACCGGGCCTTGCCGACCGCGTGGCTTGGGTCAACAATGACGGGTAGGTGAGTTCGCTCTTTGAGAACCGGCACCGCGCTCAGGTCCAACGTGTTGCGAGTAGCGGTTTCAAAAGTTCGGATACCGCGTTCGCACAGGATCACGTCCCCGTTGCCTGCCGCCAGAATGTATTCAGCGGACATCAGGAACTCGTCCAGAGTCGTCATGAGTCCGCGCTTCAGAAGGATCGGCTTGTTGACTTTGCCGAGTTTCTTCAACAGCGAGAAGTTCTGGATATTTCGCGCGCCTACCTGGACGATATCCGCGTGTCTCGCAATCAGCGGGATGTCCCCCGAATCCATCACCTCGGTCACCACCGGCAGGCCGGTTACTTCCCGAGCCCGCGCCAGGAGCTTCAATCCTTCCTCTTCCAGCCCCTGGAAGCTGTACGGCGACGTTCGGGGCTTGAACGCGCCGCCCCTAAGGATAGCCGCGCCCGATTCCTTAACCGCCTTGGCTGTGGAAACGAGCTGATATTCGCTTTCAACCGAACAAGGACCCGCGATAACCACGAACTTCGGACCGCCAATAAGCGCCTCTCCGACCTTGATAACCGTGGACCTGGGATGCGCGGCGCGGCTGGCGAGCCGATAGGGAGGAAGCTGTCGGCTGTTGCGCGGCGCCATCGCGATCTGCGGAGAAACCTGGGGCTCTACCGTAATGAGGCAATCTCCGTTCATTTGTCCGGACCTCCTTCGGCCGAAAACAAGAGGCCATGGTGTTTGCCATGGCCTCACGCAAAGCAAAAAGGCCATGGACTGTCCGCCCATGGCCTCGTTGAATTCAGCTTATTTTCTTACGCGTCATTCACCTCGGGCGCACGGGCAGACAAAGGCGAAATAATAATAGAAGTAGCCGTAGAATCGCCCTAATCTGTCCATGCTATCCGTCGGAAAATGCATGTTTGCCGAACCTTCCGTTGGTGACCAGCAATACTCTCATACCTCCCGCGGCCTGTCAACTTGAAAAAGGGCTTTGCGTAATCCTTCGGTTACGCTGGGCCAGAAAGCTCCGGCGCGTTTCCTCGCTAGAGAAATCCCCCTGTATCCCCTTTTAGAAAAGGGGGAAAAGCGTTGCATACCTCCATTTCAAAGGGGGGCGGGTAGGATTTTCCATCGAAAAACCAAAGAGATACCTTAGCGGTGCCCAATCCGACGTGTCTGCTATCCGGTCCCCGCGTTCCGAGCGAACCAGATCAACGCGAGTGTGTACGATTCCCGACCAAACCCGCAGATGGAGCCCTTGCAAACCCCAGCCAGCAATGAGACCCTTCGAAAACCTTCTCGGGCGTAAGGATTTGTCAGGTGAACTTCCAGCACGGGCACGCCGATTGCCGCAACAGCATCGCGCACGGCAACGCTGGTGTGAGTATAAGCCCCCGCGTTAAGAATCGCGCCGTCAGCGCTTTGCCCCGCGTCCTGGAGTATGTCCACCAGCTCGCCCTCGTGATTGGATTGAAAGCAGGTCACCTCGATGCCCAGCTCCGAACCCAACTTCACCAGATCGTCTTCGATTTCGGGAAGCGTCTTGCTCCCGTACAGCTCGGGTTCACGTTGGCCCAGCAGATTAAGGTTCGGACCGTTGATGACGAAGATCTTCATCAGGCCTCCGCTTCTTATAGGATGTTAAGGAATGGATGTGGCTTTTCGCTCCAGGAGCGCATCCGCAAGCGCCAGTGCGGCCATGGCCTCGGCAACGGGGCAGATCCGAGGGCATAGACATGGGTCATGCCGTCCCTTCACTTCAATGGTCCGGTCCGCGCCGTGAATGTCTATGGTGGCCTGGGGTTTTGATATGGACGATGTGGGCTTAACAGCCAGGCGCATGAGAATCTGTTGTCCCGTGGAAATGCCGCCCAAGATCCCGCCGGCATTGTTGGACAAGAACCCCTGAGAAGAAATCTGATCGTTCGATTGGGACCCGCGCATGGCGGCAAGCTGGAATCCCGCGCCGAACTCCACCCCTTTGACCGCTCCTATCGAGATCATGGCCCAAGCCAGCGCCGCGTCCAGCTTGTGAAAAACCGGATCGCCCAAGCCCGCGGGAACCCCATCCACAGTCAGTTCCACAACACCGCCCACGGAATCGCCGTCAGATCTAGCCTGGTCGATCAATTCGGCCATTCGTGCGGAAACATCAGGGTCTGCGCAGCGAAGAGGGTCTTTTTCGGCAAAGTCGCGGTCCACACGAGCCGCGTGGATTCCGCCGATGGCAACCGTGTAAGCCTGAATCGTAATTCCGTGGGACTCAAGCAGAGCTTTTGCCACCGCGCCCGCGGCTACTCGACCGACCGTCTCTCTTCCCGACGCTCTTCCTCCTCCCGGCTGAGGCGGCGCGCCGTATTTCTTGAAGTAGGTGTAATCTGCATGTCCGGGGCGGAACAATTCTCGGATCTCAGCATAGTCGGCGGACTGAACGTCTCGATTTCGCACCAGGAGCGCAATAGGCGATCCCAATGCCTTGCCGTGGCTCACGCCCGAAAGGATCTCCACTTCGTCTGATTCGCCGCGAGGGGAGACAAATCGAGACACCCCGGGTTTACGGCGGTTAAGCTCTTGCTGGATGCGCGCAAGATCGACGGGAATTCCCGCGGGAATTCCATCGATTACAACGCCCACAGCCGCGCCGTGAGACTCACCGAAGGTAGTCACTTGAAAGTATCGCCCGAACGAGCTACCCATGCTCCGACCCCCGGACCCGTTGAACCGCGGCGGCTAATTCTTCTTTAGAGAGATCGTCGACACAAATCGCTCGTCCAGCGTTATTCAGAAGAACAAAAACCATTTTCCCGCGTCTGTTCTTCTTGTCCTGTTGCATGATCTTCCACGCTTCGTCCACCGGCGGCATCCCCACGGTGTAAGGGGCAATGACACCAAGCGTGGAATTTATTCGGGCCGCCATCTGAGATGACAGGAGCCCTCTTGCCCTGGAGATCTCCGCGGCCACACGCATGCCCAACGCCACGGCCTGTCCGTGACTCACCCGAAAATGATGAAGGCTTTCCACCGCATGGCCGAATGTATGCCCAAAGTTCAGGATGCGCCGGAGCCCAGACTCACGGAAATCTCTTGATATCACGTCGGCTTTGGCGCGGGCCGAGAACCGGGCCACTCGCGAGAGCAGGACAAGATCTCCGCTCATGAGCGCGGACGCACGCCGCTCAATAACCCCAACCAGCTCAGGCGACGCGACGAGTCCTGTCTTGTACGCTTCCACCAGCCCCTCGCTTCTCCGCCGCGGTCCGAGCGTGCGAAGAGCAGCGATGTCCAGCGCCACGACACGAGGCGCGTTGAACGACCCCACCACATTTTTCACGGACCCGACATTCACTGCGGACTTTCCGCCGATAGCCGCGTCCACACATCCCACGAGCGTAGTGGCGACAAGGGCGTGATCCATCCCGCGCTTATAGGTTGAGGCTGCGAACGCGGCCAAATCAGTCACCACACCGCCCCCTAATGCGATCAGGAAGTCATCCCTATCGAACTCATTCGAAATGAGGGCTTCATAGATGCGGCGAGCATTCGCCAGGGTCTTGCTCTTGTCGCCTGGGGAGAGCGTGATCAGCGCTGATCGTTCCATGAGAGATCGATACCTCTGACCATGAAGACGCAATACGGCGCTATCGGTCACGAGCGCGGTCTTCCTGCCCTTTGCCTGTTCCGCGATGGCCTCGGGCGCATTGAGTGTGGCGATGATCGGACACTCCGCCGATCCCAGTCTTGCCACGAAACGCTCTTCAGGCATGAGACGCTGTAGAATTGCCTCTGAGACGCGCTCAGGTTTTTTTCCATCGGACTCCACGCTGAAGTCGCAGTCTGCGTAAAGACTCTTGCGGCTTTCAAACAGGCTTTGCACAGCCGTTTTCTCCGTCCACAAGGGTCTCGCTGCACGCTGCCCCGCGCCGAGTCTTTTCTGTGATGTTTCGAAGTCCACGTGCAAATGAACGACAGCGCCCGTGGACCTCATCAGCTTTCGGTTCGCCTCCCGTTCCGGCGCGCCGCCGCCCGTAGCCACCACGAGTCCCTCTTGCTTTGCGATGTTTTCAAGAAGAGCGCTCTCTTTCGCACGAAACCCGGGCTCTCCCGATTTAAGGAATACTTCTCGAATGGGTTTCCGGAAACGCTTTTCAAGAATCTCGTCCATGTCCACGAAACGCCGATTGAGCGCCTGAGCCAGGAGTCTCCCCACCGTGGTCTTGCCTGAGCCCATGAAGCCGACCAGGTAAATGTTCCTGTTCATGAGCCATCCTCAAGCGCTTCGAGGAACTCTCTGGCATCCACCTCCAGCCCTGTCCACAGCGTGAAGCTGCGTCGCGCCTGATATGCCAGCATGGGCAAACCGTCCACAAAAGAGGCGCCGTGCTTTTGGGCAAGCTCTTGCCAGAAATTCTCGCTACGACCGTAGTTTATGTCCACGACCAGCTCGCACCGACCGATGTTCAACCGTCGCGCGAATTCCGCGGTAACCATACTCTCGTCTGCGCTGGATACTGCTGTTGCGTTCACCACGAGCTCGGCTTCAATCCCATCTGCAGCCAGGGATGTAAATGAAACCGTTTCCAGCCCAAGTTTTTCCGCGGCTTGCCGCGCCTTCTCCGAATTCCTTCCCGCGATGAAGACGTGTCCAAGACCGTGCGTCTTAATACCATACGCCACCGCCTTGGCCGCGCCGCCGGCGCCGATGACCAGCGAGGTTTTGCCGGAGGAGTCGAATCCGACGCTGCCCAGCGCATCCATGAATCCCTTCGCATCCGTGTTGTGGCCGACCAATGCGTTTCCGTCCCGCACGATAGTGTTGACCGCGCCGATAGCTGAAGCCTCTTCCGACAGTGAGTCCAGGTATCGCAACACCGCTTGCTTATAGGGCGCGGTAACGTTGGCGCCGGCTATGTTGAGGATTCTGACATCACGGATGGCTTCCCCGACGCGGTCAGGCAGAACCATGAACGGAACATATACTCCCACAATGCCGTTCCGTTTCAGCGCCATGTTATGTATGGCGGGGGACTTCGAACGGAAGGCCCGCTCGTCACTGAGCACACAATAGACTTTCATGTTCGCAACTCGGCTAATGTTTCTTGAAAACCCGGATATGATATCGCGATTGAGTCTTCGCCGACTATCACCGGCCACTCATCCGCCAGCAATCCTGCCAATCGCAATGTCATGGCGATGCGATGATCTCCGAACGCATCCAAACGGCTCGGGGCTTTCAAAGGACTCGGGCCTTCGATCGCCAGAGTCTCCTCTTCAGCTACGACGTTTGCGCCCATAGCCGTAAGCTGGCTCGCGATGGCCGCGAGACGGTCCGACTCTTTGAGGCGCAACTCTCCCACCTGCTCGAAGACCGTGGTTCCATGCGCCTGCGTGGCAACCAGAGCCAATATGGGCGCCTCATCCACGAGAGAAGGGATTTCTTCCGCCCTGATCCGGCGCCCGGTCAAACCAGGCGAGAAGCGGACCCGCACTCGTCCCCACGGCTCAGGCTCGTCACCTTGACGTTCGATCTCCACTCGCGCGCCCATTTTTATGAGCGTATCCAAGTGACCCGATCTCGTCGGGTTGAGCAGAACTCCCTCAGCAGTGACATCACTATCGGGAATGATTGCCGCCGCGCATAAGAAGAAAGCCGCGGATGAAGCATCCCCCGGCACACGAAAGAGATCGGGGAGCGTCAGAGACGAGCGCTGAACGAGCCATGCGGCGCCGGTTTTTGAGATGAACGCACGCATGATCCGGAGCAATCGTTCCGTGTGGTCCCGACTCGCCACCCGTTCCCGCACACGGGTTTGGCCGTCGGCCTGGATCCCTGCCAACAACACGGCGCTCTTGAGCTGAGCGCTTGCAACCGGCAGCTCAAAATCGATCCCGTGCAGTTTTGTTCCCCGAACGCGTACAGGGCAAGCCCCATGCTCGCACTGCGCTTTCGCGCCCATCCGCCTGAGCGGCGCGGCCACGCGTTCCATGGGACGCTTCCGCAGGGACGCATCTCCGTCCAGGAGGTAGTCGCCTTCGCCACCTGCTAGAATGCCCATCAAAAGCCTCAGCGTGGTTCCGGAATTGCCGCAGTCAATGTGCGCTGCGGGTCTGAGGCGGCCATAGGAACCCGTAATGACGAGGCTGTCTCCATTCAGATCCGCTTCGGCCCCTAGAGCCAACGCTGCATCAAGGCTAGAGCGCACGTCTGCGCATGGTGAGAAATTCTCTACCCGCGCCCGACCCTTTGCCAGCAGTGAAAACAGCGCCGTGCGGTGGGAAATGGACTTGTCCCCTGGCGGCTGGAATACGCCCCTCAGACTCACTGTGCGCCTCCGTTGTACGCCGTCGCAACCGCGGCCGCGACGGCCGGCACGTGGCGCATGATCGCGTGGAACGCCTCCGGGGTGAGGCTCTGACGCCCGTCGGAGAAAGCTTTGTCGGGATTGGTGTGCACTTCCACCATCAATCCATCCGCTCCGGCTGCGATTGCCGCCAGCGCCACGGCAGAGACCAGCTCTCGCTTCCCGACCGCATGGCTCGGATCCACGATGACCGGAAGATGCGAATGCTGCTTCAGCAGCGGCACGGCAGAAATGTCGAGCGTATTGCGTGTTTCAGTTTCGAAAGTCCTGATCCCTCGCTCGCAGAACATCACCCGGGAATTCCCTCTGGCAAGAATATATTCCGCAGACAGCAAAAGCTCCTTCACCGTGGCCATGAGCCCCCGTTTGATGAGCGCCGGCTTATCCGTGTCGCCAACTGCTTCCAACAGGGCAAAATTCTGCATGTTTCTCGCGCCTATCTGCAAGATATCAGCGTAACGGGCCACAAGCGGCACATCTTCCGGCGTAAGCACTTCCGTTACAATGGGAAGACCAGTCATCCGCGAGGCTTCAGCCATGTGTTCAAGCCCCTCTTCCCCGAGCCCGCGGAAGGAGTAAGGCGACGTTCTGGGCTTGAATGCGCCGCCGCGGAGAACGGCCGCGCCCGCCTCCTTGACCGCCTGCGCGATCTCCATGATGCCCTCGCGGGACTCTACAGCGCAAGGGCCTGCCATCACCACCGGATCAGGGCCGCCGATCAGGCTCGATCCCACCCTGATGGTGGTTCTCTCGTTTCGAAAGCTTCGAGAAACGAGTTTCCAGGACGCGCCAAAAGTCCCAATAGACTCCACGCCGTCCATTTGGAGTATGAGGCTTCGCAATTCTTCCACCAGACTGCCTGCCAGGTCCTCCACAATCCCAATCACCACTCTGGATGTTGCTGAAATCATCCGTGGTTTCAGTCCGCGCCGCCGGATCGCGGCCAAAACCTCACCCACTTGCTTTTTCCGGCAGTCTTCTCGCATGACAATTACCATGTGGCGCCTTCCTGGTTGCTCATTGGCGCTGGACTCGCCTCATGCTGTGCGGCTTCACACGCGCTCAGATACTGCTCCACGAAGTTTCGAAAGATCACTCCGCCTTGGGGCGTGCCGATCGATTCAGGGTGAAATTGCACGCCTTCTATCATCATGTCCGGGCAGCGCAGACCCATCACTTCCCCGCGCACTGTGTACGCCGAGATCTCCAACGGCCGGCGCACCGTTTCTTCCGCAGTGATGAGCGAGTGGTAACGGGTGGCTCTCAGCGGATTGCGCAGTCCGGCGTAGATGGTGCGACCATCGTGGAAAATGTCGGAGATCTTGCCGTGAACGGGCTGTTCGGCCCGGTTCACTTTCGCTCCAAAGACTTCCGCGATGCACTGGTGCCCAAGACAGACCCCCAGGATCGGGACCAAACCCGCAAAGCGCTCGATGACCTTGGAGCTGATTCCGGCTTCGTCGGGTCGGCCCGGGCCCGGCGAGATGACGATCGCCTCCGGGGCCATACTTTCTACCTCCGCGACGCTGACAGTGTCGGATCTTATTGTGGTGACCACTTTGCCCAAGGCGCCCAGAGCATGCGCAATGTTGTAGGTAAAAGAATCGTAGTTATCGAGTAGCAAGATCATGGCTTTCCTCCATGCTAGAAAGCGTTGCTGTAGTCACTTCCTCACCTCCGAACTATTGCTTCGACCGAGCGCTGCCCTAAACGACTGCGCGAGCGCCGCGGCAGCGTGCGCCTGCGCCGATGGGCTCGTCTGAGACTGGATCTCTCGAATAAACGCGCTTCCCACGATGACCCCGTCCGCCACCTGACCGAGCGCATGAGCTTCAGCAGGTTTCGAGATTCCAAAACCCACCGCAACCGGCGTCTTCGACAGAGACTTCGCGGCCGCAATGCCGGTGACAAGCTCGTCGGAAAGATTGAAAGCGGCGCCGGTTACTCCAATCATGGAAACATAGTAGAGAAAGCCCTTTGATAGAGACGCTATCCATGCCATGCGCTCTGAAGGTGTAGTGGGCGCCACCAGAAAAATGGTATCCAAGCCTGCCCTGTGGGCTGCGTCGAGCCACTCATCCGCTTCCTCCGGAGGAAGGTCCGGAACGATCACGCCGTCCGCGCCCGAATCTCTTGCGCGTTTTGCGAACTCCTCCAGCCCCATGCGGAACACCGGATTGTAATAGGTCATGATGACGAACGGACAGCTCGTCTTGGCCTTCGCCTTCTCCATGATTCGAAATACGCTCTCGGGCGTGGTCCCGTTTTCCAGCGCTTTGCAGCTCGAATACTGGATTGTCGGCCCGTCAGCCATAGGGTCGGAAAAGGGGAGTCCCACTTCAATCACATCAGCGCCGCTGTCCGCCAGAGCAAACAGGATGTCGCCGCACGTGGCTTCATCGGGAAAGCCCCCTGTCAGGAACGGAATAAAAGCGCATCGACCCTCTGAATGGGCCTTTCTCAAAGCTTGTTTAATGATCGATTTCATCATGGTCGGCGCTCCATTCTCGCGGAGAGTTGCGCAACGTCCTTGTCGCCTCTTCCTGAGAGGCAGACAATGACCACCGCATCTTTCTTCATCCTGGGCGCCAGCTTCGTCAGGTGCGCCAATGCATGTGCGCTTTCCAAAGCAGGGAGGATGCCCTCAGTTTTCGCGAGGGTCTGAAAAGCTCCCAGCGCGTCTTCGTCGGTGGCAGTTTCGTATCTTACCCTACCGACATCCCTTAAATACCCGTGTTCAGGCCCAACACCCGGATAATCCAACCCCGCGGCAATGGAATGAGCCTCCAGGATTTGCCCGTGCTCATCGTGCAACAGGTAACTGCGTGCGCCGTGCAAAACGCCTATCGTGCCCGCGCTCAACGTTGCCGCATGCCGTCCGGTCTCCAGGCCGTCGCCCGCGGCTTCCACACCAATCAGTTCCACGGGATCGTCCAAGAACGGATGGAAGAAACCTATCGCATTGCTACCTGCGCCCACACATGCCACAAGCGCGTCGGGCAGACGGCCTTCCCGTTCGATGATCTGCCTGCGGGTCTCTCGGCCTATAATCGACTGGAACTCCCGGACCATCATCGGATACGGATGCGGCCCCACCACAGACCCAAGGATGTAATGGGTATCTTTCACATGGGTTACCCATGCCCGGATCGCCTCATTCACCGCATCCTTGAGCGAGCAGCTCCCGGAATCCACCGGTTCGACCCGGGCCCCGAGGAATTTCATGCGCGCCACGTTCAGGGCTTGCCGCTCAATGTCCAGCGCGCCCATGTACACAACGCATTCCATACCCAGCAGGGCCGCGACAGTGGCTGAAGCCACGCCGTGCTGGCCCGCGCCGGTTTCCGCGATGATCCGTCTTTTGCCCATGCGTTTGGCAAGCAGCCCCTGGCCGAGGGTGTTGTTGATCTTGTGGGCGCCGGTGTGGGCCAAATCTTCCCGCTTGAGGAATATCCTCGGCCCGCCCAGTTTTTCGCTGAGACGACGAGCTTCGTACAGAGGCGTCTCCCGGCCAACGTAATGCCGCAGCAGCTCTTCCAGTTCGTTGTGGAAAGTAGGATCGCGCTGGACTTCTTCAAATGCTGCGGTCAGTTCGAGGAGCGCAGGCATCAAGGTCTCGGATACAAAACGGCCTCCGAAATTCCCAAAGCGCCCGCGTTCGTCAGGAACTCCGTGCCACGGTCTTTGCGGCGCGGATAAAGTGTTCGATTTTTGCATGACCTTTTCTCCCAGGCCCGATCTCAACGCCGCTGGAGACGTCTACGCCATAGGGCCTGACCGTTTCGATAGCCTGAGCCACGTTTTCCGGTGTCAATCCGCCTGCCAACACGATCGGGCGCTTTTTCGCCACGGCGACGGCAACACCCCAATCAAAGGTTTTGCCCGCGCCGCCGGCGGCCCCTGGCGAATAGGCGTCCAGGAGCAGGGTCGCTTTGCCGTAGCGTTGAACGTCGGCTGGCGCATCGGAACGCACTCTGACGGCCTTAATCACCCGCGGCCCGAGTTGAGCCGCCATTTCCTCGGTCTCATCGCCGTGGAGTTGCACCAGATCGAATCGGCAGAACGATCTCAGCTCCTCTATGCGACTCACCTTCTCGTTCACAAACACTCCGACGGTAGTAACGAACGGCGGCAATTGAGAGACTATTGCCTGAACCGTCTCCGGAGCCACCTGTCGCGGGCTTGTCGCGAACACAAAGCCCAGAGCATCGACGCCAAAGTTCACGGCCGCGAGAGCGTCTTCAAGGCGTGTAATGCCGCATATCTTCACCCTGACCACGGTCATTCCTCCAAACAACAGAGCCGACGGAGCGTTGCGCCGGGGTCTTGCGACCGCATCAGCGTTGTGCCGATGAGGAACGCGTCCGCTCCGGCTTTGCGGAGCATGGCGATATCTTCAGGCCCTGAAATTCCGCTCTCCGCCAGAACCAAGACGCCCTGTGGGATAAGAGGACGAAGCCTCACGAAGGTCGCCGGATCGACCTGGAGCGTGCTCAGGTTTCGGTTGTTTATGCCGATGATCCGCGGATTGAGTTCCAGCGCGCGGGCGAGTTCAGTTTCGTTGTGCGCCTCCACGACCGGCGTCAAACCTAGGCTCATGGCGGTCTCGAAAAGGCTGTTCAATTGCTTTGGCGACAATGCAGCAGCAATGAGCAGAACCGCATCAGCTCCGGCAACACGCGCCTCACAAATCTGAATGGGGTCCAGGATGAAATCCTTGCGCAGGATGGGCAGGCTTACCGCCTCTCGCGTCCGCCGCAAGTCTTCCAGGCTCCCTCCAAAAAACAGACTATCGGTGAGCACCGATACAGCCGACGCGCCGGCCCGCTCATAGGTCTCTGCGAGCCGCCCTGCATCTTCGACCTCCGCGAGCTTTCCGCTCGACGGTGAAGATCGCTTGATCTCCGCGATTACCGGCGTATGAGGGCAGTCTCTCAGAGCAGCGGCCAAATCGATGCATGCAGGTATGCTCATGGCCTGCTCATGAAGCGCGACAAGGTCGGTTTTAGCTCTCAGGTGACGGATTTCTTCCATCTTGCTGTCCAGGATGTGCGCTAAAATGCTCATGATGACTTGCTTTCTAAGATGCCTGCTCCGCCGGCCTTCTTGATGCGGGACGCGCAGTCAGTGGCCACAGAAATTAACCCATTGAGCTTCTCAAGCGCTTTTCCCGAATCAATCGCCTCCGAAGCCAGACCTATGCCGTCCTGCATCGACTCTGCGCGGCCCGCCGCGACCAGCGCAGCCGCGGCATTGAGGAGGACCATGTCCTTCCGGGCGCCGTTATGGCCGTTGAGGATCCTGAGGATAATGGCGGCGTTCTCGGCCGCGTCCCCGCCGCGGATTTCCTCAGCGCGGGCTCTTTGCAGGCCCACATCTTCAGGAATCAACGTGTGCGTGGAGATTTCGCCCTTGTGGAGCCGCGTGATTTTTGAGGGGCCTGTAATGCTGATTTCGTCGTAACTCCCGTCCCCAAACACCACGAACGAGCTGCGGGAGCCCAGTTTTAGCAGCACATGAGCCACGGTCTCGGTCAGGTCTTCTCGGTATACCCCGATCACCTGGACAGAAGCGCCCGCGGGATTGGTCAACGGGCCAAGGAGATTGAAGATCGTGCGAAGACCTATTTCTCTGCGAGGTCCGGCCACGTGGCGCATCGCGCCGTGCAAGAACGGGGCATACAAGAACCCGATCCCCACCCGATCAATGCATTCACCCACCTGCTCCGGTGTCAGGTCCAGCGGCACTCCAAGCGCTTCCACCACGTCCGCGCTGCCGCAGAGACTGGAGACCGAGCGATTCCCATGCTTGGCGACCCTCACGCCGGCGCCGGCCACCACAAAGGCTGTCGCTGTCGATACGTTGAAAGTTCGCGTGCCGTCCCCGCCTGTGCCGCAGGTGTCCGCAATGGTTTCTCGGTCCCAGTTAATCTCATCTCGATCCACAGAGAGATTGGAATTCCCTACCGGGATTTTGACGCTCTTCGCGCGCATGACTCTGGCGGCGCCGGTGATCTCATCCACGCTTTCGCCCTTCATGCGTAGGGCTATCAACAGCGCCCCGATCTGCGCTTGGGTGGCTTTGCCCTCGGTGACCTCGTCCATCACCTGCATCATTTCCGCCTCTGAGAGGTCAGCGCCTCCCACAGCCTTCGCCAGAGCTTCCTGGATCATAATTCCCCCTCGGCCGCGGCCTGGAGCGCGAAAAGGCTCTGCGCAGCCTTGTTTTGGATTTCCTTGTATTCCATCTCAGGAACGGAATCGGCCACAATCCCCGCTCCGACCCGCACAGTGAAACGATCGCCCTGGAACAGCACCGTGCGAATCGCAATGCACGTGTCCATTCGGCCGTTCGGGCCGAAATAACCGACCGCGCCCGCGTACGGACCGCGGCCGACCTGCTCCAACTCGTCGATGATCTCCATGGCTCGCACTTTGGGAGCGCCCGAAACTGTGCCCGCGGGAAAACCCGCGATGAAAGCGTCCACCGCGTCTGCATCCTCCCGAAGCACGCCTTGCACCTGGGACACCACGTGCATTACGTGGCTGTACCGCTCCACAGACATATACGGATCCACGGTCACGGTCCCGTATTGGCTGACCCGGCCCACGTCGTTGCGGCCCAGGTCCACGAGCATGATATGTTCGGCAAGTTCCTTTTCAGAGGTCATCATCTCCTTCTCCAGCTCCTTGTCCCTGCGGGGATCGTCTGAGCGGCCCCGTGTCCCCGCGATCGGCCGCACCGTCACAATCCCGCGGTCCACCTTGACCAGCGTCTCGGGCGAGGAGCCGATGAGCTTGTATTCGCCGAAATCGAGGAAGAACATGTACGGCGAAGGGCTTCTGACTCGCAGGCGGCGATACACCTCAAATGGATCCAAGTCGGTTTCGCCCCCGAAATCGTCTGAGAGCACCACCTGGAAAATGTCTCCGGCTTTTATGTATTCCTGGCCTGTTTTGACCGCTTCGTAGAATCGCTCACGCGGCGGGGCTTCCACAGCGATCTTGCCGGGTCGAGCGGACAGCAGCAGCGGCTGCTTCAGGGCCTGTTCCATATCATCGACTTTGTGTGCGCACGCGGACTCGTCCGCGTCGATCGCAAGGAGAATCAGGACCTTGCGGCGATGATCGAAGACCACGAACCGGGAAGGAAAAACCAAGCGAGCAACAGGCAGTGAGAGCGGTCGCGCGGCGGGAAGCCGCTCGATGAGCCGGACTGCGTCGTACCCCACAAATCCCATGAGCGAACCCACCGCGGGCATTTGAGAGAACGGCTCGCACACGAAGTTCTTCGCGTGTGAACGGATAAGATCGAAGAATTCCGAAGCCGGCAGTTCCTTGCTTTGGTCCTGGTCCCACCAAAGGAGCTTGTCCTGCTCCAGTTGCAGGCCGGATATGGGGTCGCACGCGACGATGGAGTAACGTCCTGTAATGTCCTTGGTTTCCACACTTTCCAACAGGAACGAATCGGGCCGCTCGCGACATAACTTCAGATATGCCGAAACCGGTGTTTCCATGTCGGCTAGTCGTTCTCTGCTCACAACTCTTAACGCGGCCATGCGCCACCTCCGGGCGACAAAAAACAAAAAACCCACCGGGATGTTATCCACGGTGGGCTTGTCGATTCAGGTTGATCTGAGGCTCAGACTCTACACGCTACCTCCCACCGCGGATCGATAGGGCCACCACCAGCCATAATAGTAGTCGAAATTCCGGAATGAACCGCAGTCCTTAGGCGAGAACGAAGAGCGGGTGTCCGCTTGCTCGGCCAAGAAATGGGACGTACGATCAGTAAGGCTTGCGCTCATGAGCACATTATTATAGACGCACGCGATCCTGAGTCAACAGGAAAATCGAAAAACCGGGGTATGCCTTGAGTTATTCGAGGGAAAATCCCCCCTTGCCTCGATAGGCGCCAACTGTAGGCTGAGTTTGTGGGCCGAAGTTACTCCCTCACCCTGCCCTCTCCCGCCAGGGGAGAGGGTTTTCAGACCCCCCCTCCCTTGATGGAGGGGGAAGGGGGCATAGGCGTTAAGATAGGATTGGCCCCTGGCACTGGTCATTCCTCCTCACTCTTCCCTCTCCCGCCAGGGGAGAGGGTTTCCAGAACCCCCTCCCTCGATGGGAGGGGGAAGGGGGAGGGTGATAAGGCATTGTTATCACAGAGACCTATTCCTTATTTGAACGCCTATGGGGGAAGAGGGAGGGTGATAAATGGATGAGATCATGAACCCAGACTTCATTAAATTAACGCCTACGGGTCTTCTCCCCCTTTTCTAAAGGGGGAGAAGGGGGATTTTCGAAGCGATAAAACCCAGCGGCGCTCTTCTTTCGCCCAGCGTAGCTGAATGCTCACTTGCTATGAAAGCTGTCGGCATGAGGCGCTCCTGGCCGGGTTTACGTATGGAAAGGTTTGGAGGGGAGATGAGTCTCCCCTCCAAATTATTGCGCAACCACGCGCTCTTGCCGCCGACCTCCGAGGCGAAGCCCCGGAGCGGCGGCCGAAGCCGAGCGCTTTCATGGTTCGTTGTAGCTTCTTGGCTATGGGAGTTGGTATCATCACTCCCGGAACGTCGGGTGGGCATAAAGCCAGTTCCCACAACCGCTTGTTGTGATTCGTGCGAAGACGGCTTCAGCGCTGTTTCGGAGTGTGTCACGTCTGAAGCTCTTGTCGAGGAAACACTACCGAAAATGAGGGTAGGAGCGGCGGAGAGTTCCGTGATTCAAGCAAGGCGAGGGGCAAGTAATGATAAGGTATGCCCCGTCCCGGGACCAAACCGCTCACCGGAATAAAAGAGATCCGGGGACGGGGTATCCTTCAACCCTCCGTGCAATCCAAGCCAAAACAAAAAACCGGTGGCGGTAAGGAGGGAGCATATTCAGACCGGCATGAGTGAGTCAAGTAGTTTTCGTCAGCCTGCCGGCATTCTTGAATTATAATACAAGGTTGATCCTTCTCCGGTGGCCCGTCTTAACGAGCGTCGGTCTGGAGGGCCTTCATCTGTTCGACGATTGCCCGTCCGAACGCGGAGCAGGAAACCTCACGCGCTCCGGGGAGAAGGCGCGCGAGGTCATAGGTGACGGTCTTGGCTTGAATAGCGCGTGACAGCGCGGCCGTGATGAGTTGGGCTTCATGTTTCCATCCCATATGTTCCAACATCAAGGCGCCGGAAAGGATAAGCGACCCGGGATTTACCTTGTCCAAGCCCGCGTAACGAGGGGCGCTTCCATGAGTTGCTTCGAAGATCGCGCAGGAATCACCGATGTTTGCTCCAGGAGCCATTCCCAACCCACCCACTTGCGCGGCCAGCGCATCTGACAAATAGTCTCCGTTCAAATTCGGCATGGCCAGCACCTCGTATTCTCGCGGTCGGAGCAGCGCCTGCTGAAACATCGCGTCGGCAATTCGGTCGTTCATAAGGATTTTTCCCGGAGGAATTTCTCCTGACGAATCCGCGGCGAGGTCTCCCTCGAAGATCACATGTTCTGCGAATTCATCGCGGGCAACTTCGTATCCCCAGTCCCGAAAGGCCCCCTCAGTGAACTTCATGATATTCCCTTTATGAATAAGCGTAACGCGGCGACGACCCTGTTCGAGCGCGAATTGAATAGCCCTCCTCACGAGCCGCTTGGTGGCAGCCGGGCTAATAGGTTTCACGCCTACCCCGGAGAGGGAATCAATGGACACACCCATGCGTTCTCGCAGGAAATCAATGAGCATTGCGGCTTCCGGGGAGCCTGATTTCCATTCGACGCCAGCGTACACGTCTTCCGTATTCTCCCTGAAAATGACCATATCCACATCTTGAGGTCGAGTTACGGGCGCGGGCGCGCCGGGAACGTGCTTTACCGGTCGAATGCAGCAGTACAGGTCGAGCTTTTGCCTTAATGTGACGTTGAGGCTGCGAAATCCGCCGCCCACAGGCGTGGTCAATGGGCCCTTGATCACGACCCGGGCCTTTTTAATATCTTCGAAGGTCTCCTCCGGCAGGTAATTACCCCCCGCTGCAAACGCCTTTTCACCCGCTGCGATTTCCCACCAGGCTATGCGTCGCCTCCCGCGCGAGGCTGTCTCAACCGCCGCGTCAAAGACCGGTTTCGCGGCTCTCCAGATGTCCGGTCCTACGCCGTCCCCTTCGATGAATCCCACAATGGGAACATCGGGGACCGTGATCCCCCCGCGGTCGATCGGGGTGATCCATGTTCCATCCGACGGAGGATCGCCAAAGATAGGCGCCATATCCACATCCTCTCCGCAGGAACCCTCTCTTCAGGGACAAATGTCTATTCGGCGCATGGCGAATGTGACCCAAGGAGGATCCGGCCTGTAATGGATTTCCGTATAACCTTGCTCCGCGAGCAGTTCTTTAATCTGCGAACCTTGATACTCGCTTATCCCCGAGACGATCCAGAAATCGTGCAACGTCGCGCCCCTCAGAGCGCTCAATTCTCTGAGAACCTGAAACGGCAAGTTGGCTACAACCACATCAAACCGCGCGTCAATGAAGAACCGAGCCTCGCCTTCCTCCACCCGGATGATCGATTCAAGCCTGTTCGTGATTACATTCCGCCCGGCTGTGGATACCGCCAACCGATTCTTGTCTATGGCGAGGATCCGCTCGATGCCCATGCGAGCTCCGGCCAACGCAATTATCCCCGTGCCTGTTCCCAGATCGAGGAGCGAACGGATCTCGAAGGATGTTACGATTTTTCGAAGCGCGCACAAACAGGCCAGAGTGGTGGGATGGGAGCCGTCACCAAAGACCACGGAAGGATCCAAAAGAATGGCCCCGTCAGGCGGGGAGGAATGGTCCGGCAATACAAACCACAACCCTGCGGTGTTCACTCCCGATTGAGGCACTCCCGTCTGCCAGTCCTTATAGAGAAGCTCGTGCCGCGAGCTAAGGCACAGGTTTCTCCGGGCAACCAATTTTTCCACGTAGGCGTCTTCGGAGCGATTAAAGAAAAGATAGGAGAGGTCGTCTTCGTTCCACACGCCGACAAGGGACTTGGGCTGATCCGGGAGCTTCTCTCCCGGATCGCCGGTGACTTCGTAGATGAACAGAAGTGTATCAGGACGCAGCATGACGGCAGGAATTGAATTGTGGAGGAATGGCGCCTGCCTACTTACTTCTGATTTCACCCATCTCACGCACTATGGCCAGATATGTTTCCAACGCGGCCAGGAGTTCGCTCTTTGCCTCGGCAAGATCTGCGACTTCCGTTGCGGTCAGATGTTCACGCTGCAAGAGCGCTTCTAATTTACGGTTTATTTGGGTGATATGTTCCGGAGAAGCCAATTCGCCCAGATCCAGTTTCAGTTTTGCTCTTGCGGGGGCGCGTCCGGGCTTGCCCGCCTTGCTGGGTTTGGCAGGCTTTGGCGCCTTCGCAACCTTCGCGCTCCACTTATCCTCTAATTTCCACTTGGCTATAGTGGCGGCGCTTACCTTCACCTGCGTTGCCAGTTTCTTATTTGTGATAGCGCCCCCAGAGGCTAGAAAGAGCTGTAGAGCCTTGTCCCGAGCCTCTTTCTTGCGTACGCCGCGTCGCGCCGGCGCAGTCTTCGTCTGCGCCTTTGCTTTCTTCAGCATTCCGGCCCAGTTCTCAGCGGATTTCCATCGGCCGATGGTCAACGGATTTACCTTGACCGCATCCGCTATCTCTCGATTGCTCTTCTTGCCGGCAGAGTCGAGATACATCTTTCTGGCTTGCTCACGGGCCACTTTCTTCATTTGTTGTTCCTCCGGGTTCTTCTCATCGGCTCCGCCTGAACTAAAGCCGCGGAGACGGCGCCACCGAAAATGTATGTCTACATACATTATGACGAGTAAAATAACACAGTTTCGAAATGAAAGCAAAAATTTTTGTCATATTGGTTACTTTTCCGCCCGGCGCCCGACGGAAATGGGTCGTCTGCATGTGCAACACTTGTCGCGCGCTCGCATTATTAACGACGAGAAGCGGCGACGCGTCGGACTGACACCGGCGCTCGCAAAAAAAAAGCGCGCTCGTCACAGGCGTATAGCGGCAATAGGTATGGCCTGTCTGGTGAAGGCGGTCAGACCAAATAGAACATAGAATCTTGGATGCGTCCGGGGGGATAGTCGAGCACGCTCGGGAGATAGGACCCCGATGCGCAAATGTCAAGAATATGTTGCGCCGTGGTGCCTGAGACCGGAGTCGAACCGGTACGGGGACATGCCCCAAGGGATTTTAAGTCCCTTGTGTCTACCTATTCCACCACTCAGGCTAAGGCCGCGCGGCGCGCTATCGGCACAACAAATTATACCAACTCCTATAGCCTATAAGCTACAACGAATCGTGAAAGCGCGCGGCTTCGGCCGACGCTCCGGGGCTTCGCCTCGGAGATCGGCGGCAAGAGCGCATCGTTGCGCAACAATTTGGAGGGGAGATGAGTCTCCCCTCCAATCCTCCCCATACGCAAACCCGACCGGGGACGATTCATGCCGAGCCCTTTTATAGGACTTCGCGGTAAGGCGGGTAATATCCGCGTGGCAAAGACGTTGTGGGTCAACGCGTTCGTTCCTCTAAAACGACCGTTGGAGCGCCTAGCCGCGAATCGTCTGAAGGCTCTGTCACGACCCGGTGCGGCCCCCAGCGACGATGTACGTCACCGGATCGGCCGCAGGATTGGATATGAACAGCGATTCATGCTCCGTGACATGCACAGCGTGAGACCTTTCCAGCAGGGCCTCTCCCTGAGCCGTGCGCATAAGCAACCGCCCATCCACCGCGCAAAGGATCTCTTCATATCCAGCGCCGGGCCTTATAAGCCGTTCGCCTTCCCCCTCGGCCAGCTTACCAAAGATGAGATAACACGCGTCGCTGTGCAAATCTTTTCGAGCCAGAACGTACTCACCTCCCCAAAGGGAGGCGAGCGTTTCCAGATCGAAAACCTTCATTCAGACGTCCCCGTCGCCGGACTCCAAAAAGAAAAGGCTGTCTTCGGAAACAGCGGGATCACGCGCAGCCCCGCACTGCCATTCCGGGGATTGATGAGCCTTGCTCAGGTTCACCGCTATGGTAATTTTTCCGGTGTGAAGCAGGATTATGTAAGGATAATGCTCGTTATTGTCTACGGCGAGTCGCCTGGCTTGGTTAACGTAGAGGGAATCCAGGTCCACATCCTCAAAAAGCTCTTCCGTTCTGGTCCAACACATGTCCACGATGGACGCCATTTCCTCGCTTCTCCTGAGGGCGATTCCTCGATCGACCCAATCCGGGGTTCATCTCCCGCAATTCGAAAAAATCAGGAAGGAACTCAGGGAAGATCCTTCTGAGCCGTGCGCCTGGGAAAGGCGGCGGGGAGGCGCCGTGACATTGCGTGTGCGCGCCCTCTTAACCGGTCCCAGCCTCGAACCTCACTCTCCCCCGAGGTATCCTCGGTAATTCCGGAAGCCCTTCCTGGCTATCGAACCATCTCCTAAATGCGCGAGCACAATCTGTCAAGCTATTTATCGCCCTCCCGCCCATTGTCGGTGGAACAACCGATAAAACTTGACCTGATCCGGGCTCCTGTGGTTAAATGCCTGTGGTGTCTTGTATCCCAAAGCATCCGAAAGGCCGCATGAACGGGAAGACTTACAATGGCGCGCTCAAGTCGGGGATGGTAGTCCTTGTCACCGTCTGTAGCCTTGTCGCATGGAGCGCGCAGCCCGCGGTGGCTCAATCATTCGACTCCCTGATCACCTCTGCCTTCCCCCTCTCGGGAATCGAGAAGTACATCGGTCCCATCCTGCCCGGCAAAGAGGCGGGGAGTTCGTTCCGCAGCGAAACGGCGTTGGCGGTGGACATCTCTCAGGTGAGGGATGCGCGGATCAGAGGCGAAAGCATCGGGGAGCTGGACCTGCGCGGGACCGTGCCCCTGGATGAAGCGCCCTATCGGTACAGGGCGTACGCGAACGTGCGATTCTGGCGGCTGGGCGCGCGGGCGGAAGGCGCGTACTTCGAAGACAGACACAAACACAACGGCCCCGCATTCTTCCGGTTTAGCGGTCTCCGTATCGGGGGCGATTTCGACATTGTGCATTTCGAATGGCTGTCTCTCGGCATCGCGCTCGACTACTATGCTTATCAGCCCCAGTGGGACGGTCGAATCTGGTTGGGCCGTCTCGCACAACCAGACCCGACCGCGGCGGCGGCCGTGCCTTTCTACCTTAACCTGAAAGGCTCACGGCCGATGACATTGGGGCCGTACTTGCGCTACGTCCCGCCGGAGATTTTCAATTTCCCGCTTCATGTGGAAGCTCGATATAATCTCCCCGTAGCGGGCTCTCGCTATACGACAGTGCAGGGCGCGCTCGTTTTCCGACCCCAGATCTACCGCTTTGACGCCGCGATCAAGCTCAATTACGAGCGAGCGTACCTGAGCTTCTCCGGGCCGCCTGACGGCTCAACTCTAGCCAATCCTCCTTACCCCTCGCAGAGTTTCGACCTCAATATGGAATGGGACTTTCTGGGATTAGACGGCGTGGTTTACTTCTAGAATTTCGATTCCGCGATAACACCGATCCAGGCTTGATCCGACCAGATTTTTGAACCGCCGAACGAGAAGTCGATACCGAGGGGGCCGTTTGTCAGGCTGTGCGAGCCGGTGGTAACGATCCTCTTGAAATCCCCTTCGAACCCCACCGTAAGATCGCTCATCCGCCAGAACAACGCCCTCAGGCCCAGGCGCCAACAGTAACCGGAACTCTTTTCCCGAGTTATGCGCTCTCCCGACCTCAGGAGATGGAGGTCCTCGTTGGTCGCGATTACGGCCGCGTAATCGGCCTGGACCGCGAGTCGGCCTTTCGGCAACGCGTTCAGGAGCCGAGCGCCGTTGAATTCAAGAAAACAGTCCGCGCCCACGTAGATGTGGTAAAAGGTCTGCTCGAATTCAATCCCGTCACCGGGCAGGGGCATGCGGTTCCCCCTGATGTCGCTCTGGAATCCGTCATAGGTGGTGAAATAGAAGTATTGCTGTCGGTACCCGACGACCGGGCGCGCGTCAAGCCACAGATCAATGGGAGAGGGAAGGCTGAGCTTCACATCAAGGAGGGCGCCGCGGTTCAGCCTGCACTTCGACTCGCTGAAGACCGTCTTCTGGCCGGGTCTGGCATCATCTTCCCAATCGCTGTCCTGCATCATGGGCTGTGACTCACGGCTCACGTTTACTGCGCCATCAATGGCCAGCGCCCACCACCGGGCGCTATACCGAACGTCCGCGCCAAGGAACCACTGATCTATCGGGAATTCCAATCTGCTGAGAGGGTTTTGGAACGGAGCAAACGGGTTGGGGAATTCGTACGAGGTGAAACTGCTGAAGTACTTCCGGACGGAAAGTGTGCAGAGATAGTGAGGCGATCGCTGCTCCTCATCCTTGAATCCCAGCAGTGAGGCGCCGCGGCCGAGAGCCGGCCCGAGGCCGCCCTCCAACCACATTGCTGCGACGTCCGGCGCCAACGTCCCCACCATAAGACCGAAAACCGCCAGGACTGTTCCAATCCGTGCAACCATACCCACCCTCGCAAAAAAAGGACCGGACAAGTCCGGTCTGAGACTTTTCAAGCCGATGCAATTGCAGCCCTGCGAGGAAACTCCGAGGAGTCCAAACCGTAGGCCACATCACGCGTCGTCGGCCAAATCAGAAGGCTGGGACGCGGTCACCCTGAGACCATCGTGGGGTCCGTTCGGGTATTGATTCTTCAGTTGTCGATTTTGTGGCTAATCGAAAACTACAATATCATAGCGCTATTACTTTGTCAATCAGGAATCTATATAATAGTATCGCTGAAACATTTTGAATAAAGAGCCACATTGCCTTGTTTATTGCTATTTTATTTGTCTCCTACGAAAGGCCCGGATCCGGCGCGGCCCCGTGCGGAGCGCTTATGCCTGGCTCCCGCAGGGCCTCGCGTGTTACAGTGTCAAAGAAAAAGCCTGCCCGGCCTTTCGCCAATGGCCGAGTTGGGAGGTTTACATGAGTTCAGGCCCCGGAGGCCGCAACCTTCTTTGGGAGTTGGTGGGGACTCGAGAGGACCGCAATTATCCGCTGTTCGGCGTCCGGATCAATTGGAATCGTTCGCCTAGGACAGGGCAAGTCCACGAGTTCCAGGTCTTGACCTCACCCGATTGGGTTGCGGTGATACCGCTCACGCAGGAAAATCAGGTGGTCATGGTCCGGCAGTACCGTCACGGAACAGGTCAGTTGTCTCTGGAACCTCCGGGAGGACTGGTCAAGGCGGGCCAGAGTGCCGAGCAGAGTGGCAGGGAAGAGCTGGAAGAGGAGACCGGATATGTGGCCGAGCATTTCGAACCGCTTGGGTCCATGCGTCCGTTTCCGGCGTTGTTCACGAACCATTTTCATGTGTTTCTGGCCAGGAACGCCACTCCGACCGGCCGCGCAAAACCCGAAGAAACCGAAGATTTGGAAACAGTGCTCGTTCCGGCGGACCGCGTCAAAGAATATATCAGGACCGGGAAGATAAACGGCTCCGTCATGATTGCCGCGCTCCATCTTTTTATCGATCGTATGGAGAGGGACGGACTGAAGCTTTGAGTCAAGAGTGGTCTTTCACACGGGGCGAAGTCTGTGATAATCACAGAGACGCAAGCTCAAACAAATCAGCTTTGGAACGAATTTCATGGAGGAGGTGAGGAATGACCGTCAAGGTGTTTGGTGTGGTGGGTTCAGGCCAGATGGGTAACGGGATTGCTCAGGTGGCCGCGCAGGCGGGCCTGGAAGTGATCATGAACGATATCAACACTCAACTCGTCGAGCGTGGTCTTAACGTCATTTCCAAGAATCTGGACAGAGCGGTTTCCAAAGGGAAGATGAACGAGTCCGAGAAGGCGACAATCATGGCCCGGATCAGGCCGAGCGCGAAACTGGATGATTTGGCGAACGCGGATTTCGTGGTGGAGGCCGTGCCCGAGATCTTTGACCTCAAGAAAGAGGTGTTCGCAACACTTGACCGCGTCGTGCCGGCGGGCCGGGTGCTCGCCAGCAATACCTCGTCGATCTCCGTCACGAAATTGGCCGCTTTGACCAAGAGGCCCGAGAAGTTCATCGGCATGCACTTCATGAACCCTGTCCCGGTCATGAAGTTGGTCGAAGTGATCAACGGTCTGGCAACGGACCGGGAGACCACGGACCTTACGGTGGAACTCTCCAAGAAGTTCGGCAAGACCCCTGTTGAAGCCCAAGATTTCCCCGGATTCATCTCCAATCGAATCCTCATGCCGATGATCAATGAGGCTGTTTTCGCGCTCTTTGAGGGGGTAGGCTCCCCGGAAGCTATTGATGAGGTCATGAAGCTGGGCATGAACCACCCTATGGGCCCGCTGACGCTCGCGGACTTCATCGGCCTGGATACGTGCCTGGCCGTGATGCAAGTCCTCTATGACGGCCTTGGCGATCCCAAGTATCGTCCATGCCCACTGCTCCGGAAATATGTGGACGCAGGCCGGCTCGGTCGCAAGAGCGGCCGCGGCTTTTACGATTATTCGGATTGACCGGAAGCGAGGCGGGTCGCACACGGATGAAGGTGAACCTTTGTTGTCCTGACAGCCGGAAATCGTGCGCGGCCTGCTGCGGCCTTTACAATGTTTCCGACGGCACGCGGGACGCGTTGCATGAAAAGCTTTCACGGCGCACGTCTCTCTTTCAAGGGACGGCACGCTCGGTGGAAGCCCTTATCCGGTTCCAGTCCACCATACGCGCAATTGAAATCGACTCGCCTCTTGACCCTTCGATCTATGTATGTGAGTTCACGGGATTTGTGGACAAAGATCGGTTCACCCCGGGTTGCCTGCTCCATCCGACCGCGGCCGGCAACGGAGGTATCGATTTGCGCGGCCTGTGCCACTATGGAAGCATGGCCTGCACGTCATTCTACTGTCCCGCATGGGAAGAGCTGTGGGCCGAAGAGCGCGGTGTCGTGCTCGGCCTCCTTGATGACTGGCATCTATACGGGCTGGTGATCAATGATTTGGACTTTGTGAAGTCCCTTTTCGCGCTCCTGCGACTCCGTGTGGGGAGCCCCCTCAGTGAACCGAGGGTCTTGGCCGGCCCCGCGGCCGAGGTGGTCATGGAAATGCTTGCGTGGAAAGTCTCCTGGCCCTGGAAAGGAGATTCGCTTATCCGCGCGAGCAGATATTACTGTAAGAGAGCCCCATGCGCTGATGAAAGCAATGTTGCGGCGCATATTTCCGGGATCCTGGCGGCGCTGGGTTCCACCTTTGGGATTGAGACTCCGATGGACGGCGCACAGGAATTCGTGGAGGACGCGCTCGATCGGTTCGCCGGGGCTTATGGGAAGTAGAGGCCGATATATCATGGCAAATTTGGCAATATCGCAACGTTAAATACATTCAATGAAACATGACATGAAATAATGCTCCTGTACGCACGGAAAATTCTTGACCGGCCACCGCGCTTGCGGTATTGTAACCGCGTCCCTAAATACCGTCACAGATGTGGATGCGGCTTTCAACGCTGCGCCGGGAGATTGCTTAGGTGAGTCACTGTCCGGATAAGGCAGCCCGTGTCGCGCTGGTCATTGCGTGTATCATGGTTGTTCCCGCAATGGCCGCGTCGTATATGCCTCCGCCATATATCTGCGACATGGAGCCTCTTACGTTTGCTCCGCCGGCTCCTCCTGTGTGCGCGGGACCGCCGCCACCTCCGGTGTGCGGCCCCTGCCCGCCGATGAGGATGTACCCTCGCAAGCTGGAGGGTCCCCCGCCGTGTCCGGTGACCGTGTGCACTCCCCCTCCAAAACCAACCAAAGCTGCGTACCGCGTGAGTCCTCCCTGCGCGGTCCCTCCACCGCCTGATTGTAAACCCCCGAACTGCCCACAGTAGGCTCTTTTCGCGCAACAGAGCGGCTTGGAAAAAATCCCATGAGGTTCCTGCGCGTCGGGACTTTCTGTTCCTCCCCGGATCGTAATGCACTGTTTATCTATCTAGGTCAAAATATTATTGTCAAAGCATCATATTTTATGTTATATTCATAGCAGAACTCATTTTTATCACGAAAGTTTACCTTACTGAAGACGCGGCCCGGCTCGGCCCGTCCCCATCGCGCAGGAAGGATTCGCCCTCTTCATGGCGCCCGCTGTCGGTCGAAACAAAACCTCCGCTAGAGAGCTTCGCAGGGGCGGTAATCATAGCCCGTCCGTCGCGGTTGAGTGTCGTGGTTTGGTCTTCGTTGCCCTAGGGATCTTCTTCCTGCTCTGCCTCATGTCGTACGATCCGCGGGACCCGTCGTTCAACACAGCGACCGAGCGCCAGAGCGTCTCGAATCTCTGCGGCCTGGTCGGCGCGCACGTTGCGGACTTATTGGCGCAGGGAGCGGGGATTGCCGCATTGCTCTTCCCCTTGGCTCTGATTTTCGTCTCTTTGCGGCGGATCTTTCATCCGAAAAGAGGTGGATGGTGGTCTGAGGCTGCGTCCCTCCTGGGATTGACAGTCGCGCTGGCCACTATGTTGGAGCGGTTTTCGGACGGGCGGTTTCTTCACTTCAGCCTGGAACACCCAGGCGGAACGGTCGGCGCTTTTCTGCACAACTCGATCTACGCTTGGCTCGGTTCCGGGGGGGAGATCCTGCTGTGCGCAACGCTCATGCTCGTGTGTCTTCTTCGTCTGAGCGCCATTTCATTTCGAGATGTGGCGATTGTTGCGGCGCGCGGCGCCAACGTGGCGAAAAGACTCATTGCAGCGTCTCAGGAACGGATGAGATCCCGACGGGAGGCGGTCCCGGCGTTCAATGAGCGGAAGGCCGTGATTCCGGGGCCGGCTATTCCCACACCTCCAAAGGCACAGCGCCGCGAGGCCGTTGCCGCGGAACCGCCGGATGAGATTGAATTCGATTACGAAGAGCCGTACATGGACGGAACGCTGGCCGGTTCCTGGGAGCGGCTCTCATGCCTGCCCCAAGGGAATTGGGATGAGGACTATGTGGGCCCGTTCGCCTCTATGGAGAATCCCGCCGTTCCTGAACCCCGCGTCCTGCCCGAGAGATCGCCGGCTGTCGATGAACTGGAGATGGCCGTAGAGGCGTACCTCAAGGAACAAGAGAACGTTGCTCGCGCTTGCCCTACGGAGAAACCGGCCGCGCCTGTTAGATCCGTCAGGACGCATGGCCGAAAAATACACGTTGCCCGGCGAGTCGACGAAGACGTGCCCCGCGGCCGCGTGCGAAAGAGGGAGAAGCTAGCGCAAGACGAGTACGTGCTGCCGTCTTCGGAACTCCTGGACGCGCCGCCTCGCGCCAATCGAGCAGTGGACCAGCGTCTGCTCAAGCGCAACGCGGAGATCCTGGAACAGAAACTTATGGAGCTGGGTGTGCGGTGCGAAGTGGTCGCGATCCATCCGGGGCCGGTTATCACCATGTACGAGGTGAACCTGGCCCCCGGCGTGCCTCTGCGCAAAGTGCTCAATACTTCCGACGACTTGGCTATGGCCTTGAAGTCAGGCTCCACCAGAGTGGTTGCGCCCATCCCGGGAAAAGACACGGTGGGGATTGAAGTTCCCAACCTCTATCGGGAGATCGTCTATTTGCGTGAGATCGTGGAGTCTCCCACGTTCGTGGAATCGACCGATCCTCTCAAGATGGCGCTGGGCAAGGGTATAGACGGTGAACCTGTCACCACGAGTCTCGCGCGGATGCCTCATCTCCTCATTGCCGGCGCTACAGGCACGGGCAAATCCGTAGGGCTCAACGCGCTCATCTGTTCCCTGATCATGTGGTGCCACCCGGATGATTTGAAACTGCTGCTCGTGGACCCCAAGAAGCTCGAACTCTCGTATTACCAGGATATTCCGCACCTGATCCATCCGGTGGTGACCGAGCCGGAGAAAGTCCCTGCCGTGCTGAGCTGGGCTATTCGCGAAATGGAGCGACGATACGACCTCCTGAGCGTGGCGGGTTCCAAAGACATTGAGGGATACAACCAAAAAGTCTTTTCAGGAGAAGCCCCGGGAGGCCCAGAGGGTCAGCGTGCGGAAAAGCTCCCGTACATTGTCATCATCGTGGACGAGCTGGCAGAGTTGATGATGGTGGCCGCCAAAGATATTGAGATCTCCATCGCGCGGCTGGCGCAGATGGCCAGAGCTGCGGGTATTCACTTGGTGCTTGCTACGCAACGACCTTCGGTGGATGTGATCACAGGCATCATTAAAGCCAATTTCCCCGCCCGCATATCATACCAAGTGTCGGCAAAAGCCGATTCCCGGACCATTTTGGACACTGTCGGCGCGGAACACCTTTTGGGTCGCGGGGACATGCTCTTCATGCCGCCCGGCGCGGCGAAACTGGTCAGGCTCCACGGCGCGTATATCTCGGAAAACGAGATAAGCCGCATCGTTGATCATATTAGGGCCCAGCGTTCGCCTTCGTATCTGAAAGAGATCTCCAAGCATGTTGAAGGAGAAGGCTCCAAGGGAACGAGCGCCGATCCGATCGACGACGAGAAATACGATGAAGCCGTAGAGCTTGTCTCTCGGCTCGGTCACGCATCCATATCTCTGATCCAGCGCCACATGCGCATCGGATACAACCGGGCCGCGCGTATCATCGAAGCAATGGAAGTTGAAGGTCTCATCGGGCCGTCAGACGGGACCAGCAGACCGCGGGAAGTCTTGGCCCGATCCCTCCACCATATTCCGGACCGCCCGGGATTGTAAAGCCGGTCGTTGCAGCGCAGCGAGAGCGAGCTCGCCGCATTCTACAGAGGTGCCGGACATGACGGCAAAACGCCTCCCCGGAAACTCTTCAAAAGGCTCCTGATTCTTGCAGTCGCTCTTAGGAGGGCTCCATGCCCTTGCAGAGCGCCAGGGCGTTTTCTCCGAGCACGCCGATGTTGTACCCCCCTTCCAACACCGCGTAGCGCCTGCCTTCGCACTTGGCCCGCGCATAGTCCTGAACATTCCTGCCGATGGTGAAGTAGTCCTCCGTGGTCAACGTGCCGCCCCAGTCGCGCGCATGGCGGTCGAACCCAGCGCTGATCGCGATAATGTCGTAGTCATTTGAACCGAGCGCCCTGTCCACTTCTTGGAGGAAACGCCCACGGTCGTTCTCCTGGATATTGGCCACTACCACTTCCTTTCGGCCCATGAAGAAGTTGTCCGTGCCGTCACCGAAATGGAGATCTATGTCCAGGACAAGCGCCTGTGAAATCTCGCCTCTCCGAAGAAGCCGCTCCAGCGATATGGCCACATTGTTGAAGAAACAGAAACCCCAGTGACTGCCTGGGCTCGCATGGTGTCCGGGCGGACGAACCGCCGCGAATGCGGGCTGCCCTTTCAACGCAAGCTCCGCGGCCAGAATCGCACCTCCCGCAGCCACGGCCGCAGCCTCGTAAAGGACGGTGTCCCGTTTAACCGCGGTGAGAATCGACTCCAGATGCACGAGCAAGATATCATCTTCCGTCGCGGCCGCGGGCGTCCGCACCGGGTAGTGTTGTCGCAGCGCCTTCATGACGGACTGCACGCGATCCGGGGTTTCGCACGAGGCCGTCAAATAGTCGTTCAGGCAGAGATCATGGTAGATAACGGTTAATTGATTCCGTTGCATGGAAGCCTCCTCTCCTGATGCGAGTTGTCGCAGCCGGACTCCTCGATTGGCAACGCGGACCCTCTATTTTTTAGTGTAACAGAGAAGCGGGTAGAAATCCCCGGGGAATCTGTGGTATTTGGCAACACATGGTATGGTGTTATACCATACTTAAATTAGTTTTGTAATATTAGCTTGATATCTATTGCTGACGATTTTGGCAACAGGGTGATGTGGCATCATGCCTCAGTCCGTATCCATGCATCCGACTTCTCTTTTCCCGGCATAAAGACAGTTATTACAGCAGGATATGCTCATATGGCGACTTTGGCACGCTGGTTGCTCTTATGAGGGCAAGACCGAACTGAACGGTCATCATCGACCACAAAGCATTCGTAAAATATTGCGCCAACACAAGGAGGCCCACCATGACATCGACAACGAGAATAGGCGAAATCACCACCTCCCTGAATCTGGCGATGCAAAACCTGCGTTGTCTCCACACACTCACGGGTCGCGCTCCGCAGCATAAACTGTGCGCGAACGCTTACGATTGCGGCGCCTGCCCGTTTGACCAGATGCTCGACGATATGGCGCAGCCGGAAAGGGTGACCGACCGAGCCGGGAGCATCCGGGCCGCCTGAACGGTCAAGGACAAAGCGCCGCACGCGTGGAGCGAACCGACGAAGCGCCGGCGTTTGCGGCACGGGCCTCGATGGATGACGGATAACCGCTTCTGAAAATACGGTGATGAGGAGGACTAAGATGCCCGCGAAAGAGACAAAAAAAGATGTGATCACCGGCTTCAACTTCTCCCAGAAGGAGTGTGTCTGGATGAAGGCCAAGGTGGTCCCCACCAAGTACTGTGACAACGCCTTTGACTGCACCACATGCAACTTCGACAAAGGCATGCAGAAGAAGATGAGCCGTGAATCCGCGCGCGCAGGCTGGAACACCCATATGTTCGAGCTTCCGGTTGAAGAGCAGCGCTGCCGCCATGCGTTAACCGGTCGAGCGCCGCAGAACAAGATGTGCGCGCGCAACTATGAATGCGGCGAATGCCCATATGACCAGATGCTGGACGACATGATTCAAGTGGATCACACCCTGTTCGGGCCGCCTCAGTATCTGAGCGCTCACGGATACTTAGTTCCGCGAGACTACTACATTCACACGGGGCATGGTTGGGCCCGGGTCGAATACGGGGGTAGGGTGCGGATAGGTCTTGACGACTTCGGCAATCGTCTCGTGGGCAGGGCGGACAAGTTCCGGTTACCCTCGTTGGGCACGCGATTCAAGACGGCTGATGAGTCCTTTATCCTGTCTCGGGAAGGTCACGAAGCTGGGATCAAGGTGCCCCTGAGCGGTGTTGTGACCGCAGTGAACCAGAAGCTCTTGGACCATCCTGAGTGTGCGAACGCGGATCCGTACAGCGCAGGTTGGGTAGTGCTCATTGACCCGATGGAGCTTAAGTCCGACCTCAAAGAGCTCGCGTTCGGCGTGGAAAGTGTCAAGTTCATCGAGGCGGAAGCCGAGCGACTCCTTTCCATGATCGCGGATGATCCCAAGGCTGCGGCTGCCACAGGTGGCGAGCCCATCTCCGACGTGTACGGCGCGTTCAAAGAGAAGGGGTGGGACAACCTGGTGAAGAGTTTCCTGTGATGAGCAAGGGATAGGTTCACGCTCCCCGATCGGGGTTCGCGTTCATCGCAAAGGGCCCCTGACACACGAGGTGTCAGGGGCCCTTCTTCGTGAAGTCAGAAATAGGGGTGATCCGTTAGGCCCCTAGACGGACCACGGTCAGCGCTCATAGAAGGCAAAGAAGTCTTTGCTGTAACCTTCGTCGTATCGCTTCAGCGTGTACTTCAGTTGTTCGGGCGAGAGCTTATCTCTCCTCACGATCTTATCCCGCTCGTCTCGGAAGTAGAAGTTGCAGACGATGTTATGGATATTCGCGTCCCCATGGATCGCCCGCTTGCAACCCGCAAGAATCAGCGCTTTGGCCAAATCTTTGGTGCTCACGTGATGCCCCATGGCGAATACGAGATTGCCGTCCTCTCGGATACCGAACGCCGTCCTATTCGCGAGGAACCATGCCTTCTTCCCCATTGTGCTTTGGCCGGAATTGTCGATAAGGAAGCCGCCCAACCCGATTTCAGAGTCCTCGATCTTTCCGTTCTTGAGCACTCGCTCCACCACCAAGCCATCCTTGACGATGAGGTGGCGTAACTGCCTCGCATCTTTCACCAATCGCAGGGGGATCGAATCGGACCATTCAATGATGTCGACGGAATCGTCCTCATACACTACCAGGGTGGCCATGCCCGCGACCATGGGGTACACCACCTGCCTCCGGAAGACGGCGCCCGCGCCCCGAGCATGCTGCTGCATCCACATGGCGTTGGTAATGGCCACTATCTTGGACAGACTCTCTCGTTCCGAAGGATAGCTAATATTGTAGATCCCGGGTTCCGTATTGCCTATGAAAAAACGTGTTCTCAACCGAGACATGTCGAACACGGCCAAATAGACAACCGCGTTGGGGTATTCCACGCTCGGTCGGTACAAGGTCTTGTAAAGCAGCGGGCGACCGTCACCGCTCCGGGGCAAATCCTCGGTAGTCCAGACCCCCTCACCCTCCAGGACCGGAGAGGTATAGAGCGGGGTGATACTTGCCGGTTTGGGAAAAGCCGGATCCACGGGTTCTTCGGAACGCGCCAAGCCCTCGGATTTACTTTCGAGTCGCGCTTGGTTGTCCGGGCCGATCCGGTTCGGGGGCTCGGCAGTGACTTCTGTGTCAATTTCGGGCCGCGCGGCCTGTTCCGAGTCTGCTCCCCCCTGGCGATCCCCCGACCGCAGCGCCGCGGCAAATTCGTTCACGAGGGCATCGGTTTCATCCGCTCCAGGAAGGCTGGTCAGGAGCTTGTCCAGCCATTCGGGGAGGGCAAATTCCTGCTGATCGTCCGCTGGGAACTGACCGTCAAACGTGCGGGAGTCCACCTTTGCAAGTTTGACGGCCGGGTGATTCTGCTCAGCCGACCAGCCGGAGGTGGAAATCGCAAATACCAGGAGGCCCACAAGCGCGATGAGGAGGCAGCCAAATCTCCTCAAGTTCGACACAACATCCATCCTCGACCCTCCGCGGCAGAGAGCGCCGCAACAAAACTCATCCGAGCGGTGCTCCGTCACAAGAGAATACAACGCTCGCCAGCGCTATCAGGATCTGGGGTGAGTCTGAGTCGCCACATGCGCCGCGTTCGACGACCCCGGGCAGGTCCATGCGCAATGTGTGTCGGCGACGAGGTGAACGCCGAACTCCCAAGCCTTCTCTTGCAATCGAGAAGCTCAATTCCTCCAGTCCTGGGCTGGAAAAGAAACTTCATTATTATATCAAAGCGATCGCGGGAGCGCAATCGCTCTTTCCAGCGTGCCACGCCGCGGAGCGTTGCCGAAGCAATTCCCACGACGTGAAAGGGCTCTTACACCAAAATGTCCTGTTGTCAAGAGTAGATAGTAGAAAATGTTCCGGTGGGGCTTTCAATGCCTTCAGTGGTAGGCCGCCTGCTCCTCGCATCGGTCCCCGCGGCAGGTTCACGCCCAGGGCCTAAGGCGGTTCCGGGGTCGCTATGAGTTCGGCCAGATCCTCGGGGTCGAAATCGAGCAATCGAAAGATGCGTCTTTCAAGCTGAAAGGTGTTCTCCCGCATTTCGTTCAGGCGGTCGAGCAGCGCCTGCGTCTTGCCATAAGTATTCGCAAGGTATTCGAACCTCTCGTCCAGTGTCACCAGCCTATCGTGCACCACCCTTTTGTCCGCGTAGAAGAGGACATGCTCCTCCCGGACCATATCTTCCGCGTGGCTTCTGAGGATTACGTGTTGGTCGACGATCCGGGCTATCTCCGGCAGGCCCGCGTCCACGAGCATCTCTCCTCCCACCACATCATGATAACCTCTGCGTTCCACGATACATGGGTATTTGGCGATGTCGTGGAGCAGGCAGGAAGCGCGCAGGAGTTCCATGCGCAGGAGATGATCGTTGCGCAGGAGGCCCTCCGCAACGACTCGAGCCACTTCCCAGACCTTAAAGGAATGCAGAACAATATGTTCCGGGGTATTAAATTTTTCCAGGAGGGCCATGCAGCCCTCTTCGTCCGGGATAATCATGGCTCATCACTTCTTTGGCGAACGCGCGCGTGATTGGGGCCGGCAGACCTTCGTCGTTCCATTCGGTTCCTTTTGCCGGGTTATCCATTTTGCGCGCAACCGCTCTCCACGTCAACAGGATGAGCGCTCAGGTTCCTTTTGGCTTTCATCTTCTGGATTTTCGAACGGTAATGGCAGAACATACGCTCTATTAAGCGCATCGCGGCATCCCGCCATTGAAATTTCGTGTCTCGTGTTGTACCATATCACCAAGATGTTATGCGGATCGGCTTTCAGCAGGGGTCCGCTTTGAGTGACCGCGTCGGCTGGACGGGGCAGACAATACTCTCAGTCATACAAGCTAAAAGGATAATCCCCGCATTGACCGCGGGGGCGTGTTGGAACATGCTTCGTGAACAGATAAACGACATCATGACTCGCTGGAATCCTAAGGAGAGACCGGGCAGCAAGTACGATCCTATCGCTTTCATGGAGACCCCTGAGCAGGCTCGAAAGTTAATAAGGCATCTTGAATGGGAGATAGGCCGCGCAGAGGAGGAAAGGAATGCTGAGCTCGTTGCTGAGATCCGTGAGGTGCTGTCCACGGTGGAATGCCTGGCCAGGAGGTTTTTCCGCTGGGAACAGAACAATCTGCGCGCTCTCAGGGCTAAGGAACTGCGTGAAATTAAGCGATTGCCTATGAACCTCTGAATTGATGACATTGAACGCCTTCGTCCGCATCGGTTCCACTGGACCGGGGGAGAGCTTGCTCTAAAGGTTGACGTTATGAATCCTCGCGAATAGGCCCTGGGATGGGTCCTGCGCAGGCGAGCGCGGCCGATGACGCGGAACTGCCGCTCCAGTAAAGCGAAAGGTAGCGCGTCGCGCCTTCTTCTACCACGCGCAACAGCGATCAAGCGGGCGGGGACGAGATGGCGTCGATGAGTCCTCGCTGCAAATCACGGAGAATAAAGAGGATAAAAGGATCATGGATATAGAGCGTATGAGTAGGGAGCAGCTCATCGACCACGTTAAGGAGCTCAATCAGTACATGGAAAACGTGGTGGTCTTTTGGGGCGGGAAGCGTGAGTTCCGGGAGACGATGGAGGAAGTGGCACGGAACGAGTCAGGCGAATTCACAGACGAGGAATCGAGAAACGCGGCTGTCATCATCGAGAAGCAGGGCGCATTCGAGGAATTCATTCGGCTTATTCAGGAATCTTTTGAGCGAGGCGGCATAAGCTACGTGATCTCGGAGAAGATCTCGGCAATCATGCAAGAAGTGGCATCCAAACAGGTGGAGCAGGGCAACTGAGGAGGAAAAGGAATCCAGGGCGTGCAGGGGAGACAACAAGAAATCGGTCTTCGAGGCCACAAACCTTATCGTTACAATTCAGTCTCCCAGAACGCATGGAATTCTGATAATTGGATGGAAATTTCTACTAAATTCATTTAAGATATGGGCCTACTGGAGAGGGAGTAAGCACATTAAGTTCTCCATGTTAGGCGAAAGGAGAGATGTAGGGTGTTTAGGATCGAGGGCGGCTTCCTGTTCGGCGCAATTGCAGTCTTCGCCTTGCTCCTGACCGTGGTGGCGCCCCCATGCGGGGCTGAGGCCCCGGTTTCGTGTTCCACTGCCCTCCAGAAGTGGGATACTGTAATGGACGTCGTGGAAAAAAAGCTCCAGGAATATCAAGTTCTCCAGCAAACTTCCCTGGAGCAGGTTGTCCGGAGGCCGCTCGTTGATAGGAATGAGAATAAGACCATAGCCAGACAGATCTCTGAGGCGATCCAAGCAAAGGAGGAGCTTCTCGCGCAAAAGAGGAAAGAATGCCTTACCCTACTCAACCAGGAGAAAGACCTCTTCGATCACGTGGAGAGGTGTAGCAAGGGAGACAGCGCGGGAGATCGCGAATTTCGACGCTTAGAGAAGAAGAGACAAAGATTGGTTAGCCGAGCGGTGGTGCTGGTGGCCGAAGTGAGAGAAGTGCAGGGTCAAGAAGATTACGCTCATTATGCGGATTATTCAAGACAGCAGAATTACTATGACAATCAGTGGCGGAACCAGCAGCAGATGTACATGAGGTCCTGGGGTCGCTAAACCCGCCACCGACAAATCCGTTGCGTTGATACTGCAACGAGGACCGGCGTCTCGCCGCTCCGGGGCAAGCGTCTGGCCTGTCGGGGACAGCGCGCCACAGCGCACAACGGGACAGGGCTGCGGAAGCAGATGATTAGGAACGTATTCTCGAGGTTCTCTCTCGCAATGACAAAACCTAGAGGCATATTTTCTCATCGGTGACTAAAAGGGTCCACCGCGGGTGATCGGCCTTGACGCTGAGCCGTCTCACATATAAAATAAAAGATTAAAGCGAAGTCCCGGGCCCATAGCTCAGCTGGTAGAGCTCCCGGCTCATAACCGGTTGGTCCCTGGTTCGAATCCAGGTGGGCCCACCATGAATAGAGGAGACCGCCTCATGACCCCGGCCAAATCATTCGACTCCGACCGAACTCTCATCGCGGGGAGCTCAACTTGGGCTCCCCGTGATCTTTTTGGGGCTCGGATTCGGCGCGGGGTCTCGGGACAGCGAGGAGCGGCATGAAGAGCGAATATTCCCGACCGGATACGCAACCGGCCGAAATCCTCATCTTGCAAGTCGCCTCTTCGCCCCCTTCGCGCCTCGGTTTTCAACCCATGTCCGGAGACACTCGGTGAATGGAATAACGCTTGCCCGCATAGTCGAAATCGCTGATCGGCTCTTCCCATTCGATCAAGCGGAGAGCTGGGATAACATCGGGCTTCAAATAGGCGATCCCCATGCCATAATCAACGCAGTGGCCTTCAGCCTGGACCCAACCCCACAGACGATCCGATTCGCCGCAGATAACTCATGCGGTCTCCTCATTACTCACCATCCCTTGTTCCCGGAACCGCTCCGTTCAATCACGTCCGAGACATTGACCGGAAGGACCGCGCTGGACTCGGCCAAGTTCGGAGTTGCGGTTCTGAGCCTTCACACGAATCTCGACGCCGCGAACGGCGGCTTGAATGACCATCTTGCCGGCAGTCTCGGCCTCACCGGAATTAGAGCGCCGGAACCGGCCCGGTGCGCTCGTATGGGGGAGCTTCCTCAGAGCACGGGCTTGTGGGCTCTCGCGCGCCGAGTCGCGGACGTCTTTCAGACTCGCAACGTGCGGGTTGTGGCACGAAAGGATGTTCAGGTCCATAGGGTTTTCCTGGCTTCGGGCAGCGGGATGTCCTATTTGCCCGATGCTCTCCGTTTCAGAGCGGACGTGATGGTGACAGGGGACGTTCGTTACCACGCTGCTCGGGAGGCTGTGGAAATGGGAATGCCTGTGATCGACGCCGGGCATTACGGGCTTGAAAAAGCTGCGGTCGGGCTTCTGCACGGGAGATTCCGGGAGGAGTTCTTGTCCCTCGATCTGAAGGTCTCCTGCGTGCCGTGCGCCGTGGAAGACGAACCGTATCAGTTGTTACTGTAACCCTCAGAGGAGGAACAGACCTTGAAACAGCAATTGCAGCTTCTTGCAAGACTTCAGGAAATAGATCTCCATATCGACCGCCACGAAGGCAACCTCGCGCGCCTGCCGCTGGAAGTGCAGGAGATCGCGAGGAGCTTGGTGGTTCTTCGTCGGGAAATGGGCGAGGCCCGAGAAAAGTTGGCGGCGACGGAAAAGGACCTTAGGCGCAAGGAACAGGATATGGCGGTGGAACAGGAAAAGATAAAGAGATCGGAACGGCGACTGCTGGCCATCAAGAACCAGAAGGAGTACAACGCGCTCTCGCGCGAAATCAAATTGGGCAAGAAACTCGTCGGTGACCTGGAAGAAGTAATCTTGACGGCCATGACCGAAATGGACAATCTCAACAAATTCTTGGAAAGGAGGGAAGGCGAGTACGCTGCGAGCGAAGAGAGCCTCAACGAGAAAAAGGCCGAAGCCGAGCGAACGTCTAAGGACGCGGAAGAAGCGCTGAGTTCTCTAAAGCGTGAGAGGGTCGCATTGGTCCATGATATCGACGACCACGTGATGAAGAGGTACACCACGATCAAGAGAGCCCGTGGAAATGCTGTTGCAGAGATGGCTAACGGATCGTGCTCCGGATGCAATATGGCGGTGCCGCCCCAGATGACGATCCAAGTGCTCAAACAGGAAGAATGCCTGGAATGCCCCAATTGCCACCGAATTCTCTACGTGCGGCCGGAAAATGTGCCTGAACTAAACAGGCTTCAAGCGTAAGCTCAACCAGGTTTGCGGCCTTTTCATCTTGCGTTCCATTGCCGGTGACGGATGAGGTTCGGGGGAAGGACTACATGTATTCACACGATCTTTTTTCGGGGATCAGCCCCGAAGATATCAGGCGTATCGTTCGAATAGAGCACTCAGATCCGCACAGCGTCCTGGGGGCTCATCCTGCGACGATAGATGGACTGCAGGGGATGATCATTCGGGCATTTCATCCGGACGCGGTCAAGGCCGAATGCCTTTTAGAGGACCAACCGATACCGATGGAAATGCCCGGGCCGTCGGGGCTTTTCTGTTGCTTTGCGCCTGGCGCTAAGCCGCCGCTCGCATACCGGATCTCGTTCGAATTCAGGAACCGGGATGGATGGGTCACCGAGGGTCCGTACCGTTTCTTGCCGACTCTGGGAGATCTGGACCTGCACTTTGTGGGCGAAGGAAAGCATTATCAGCTTTACGAGAAACTCGGGGCGCATCCACAAGAGATTAACGGCGTAAAGGGCGTGTCCTTCGCAGTATGGGCCCCAGCGGCGAAACGAGTGAGCCTGATCGGTGAGTTCAACGATTGGGACGGCCGTCTGTATCCTATGAGGAGCATGGGGAGTTCAGGCATATGGGAACTCTTTGTTCCCGGGCTCGAACCGGGGCAGCTCTATAAGTACGAGATCAAGACCCAGAAGGGCGAACTCCGGATCAAGACCGATCCTTTCGGATTCGCAATGGAATTAAGACCCGCGACCGCGTCGCGGGTGTGGGACCTGGATGCTTACCAGTGGTCTGACCGGGAATGGCTGGAAGGGCGAAAGCATCGCAACGCGTACAGCAGCCCTATGACCATTTACGAAGTTCACCTGGGATCATGGCTTCGCTTCCCGAACGAAGGCAATCGTTGGGCAACGTATCGGGAGATCGCGCCAGCGCTTGCGGAACACGTCAGAGCATACGGTTTCACGCACGTTGAGTTCATGCCGGTGATGGAGCACCCCTTTGACGCGTCTTGGGGTTACCAGGTGACCGGGTACTTTGCCCCTACAAGCCGTTTCGGAACGCCGCACGATTTCATGTATCTCGTGGACACCCTGCATCAAAACGGTATTGGGGTGATCCTGGATTGGGTTCCGGCTCATTTCCCCAAGGATGATTTCAGCCTCCGCCTCTTTGACGGCACCGCGCTCTATGAACATGCGGATCCGCGGCAAGCTGAGCACAAGGATTGGGGAACGCTGATCTTCAACTATGGGCGCAACGAAGTGAAGAATTTTCTGGTCAGCAATGCCCTTTTTTGGCTCGACAAATACCATGTGGATGGCTTGCGCGTGGATGCGGTCGCGTCAATGCTCTATCTGGATTACAGCAAGAATGAAGGGGAATGGGTCCCAAATCGCTTCGGCGGGAACGAGAACTTGGAGGCGATCGAATTCTTGAAGGAATTCAATGAAGTGGTTTATCGACACTACCCCGGTTGCTTCACCGTCGCAGAGGAATCGACCGCGTGGACCGGCGTGACCACGCCCACCCATCTGGGCGGACTCGGGTTCGGTTTCAAGTGGGACATGGGATGGATGCACGACACGCTCCAGTATTTCTCCAAAGAGTCCATACACCGGAGCTTTCACCACAATGACCTGACCTTCTCCATGATGTACGCATACAGTGAGAACTTTATTCTTCCACTTTCTCACGATGAAGTGGTGTACGGGAAAGGCTCGCTTTTGAGAAAGATTCCGGGGGATGACTGGCAGAAGTTCGCGAACCTCCGGCTCCTATTGGCTTATATGTATACGCACCCCGGAAAAAAGCTCCTGATTGCCGGTTCGGAACTGGGAACCTGGAACGAATGGAGTCACGAATCGTCCTTGGAACGAGATCTGCTCCAATATCCGGTCCACAACCAGATTTCCAAATTCGTGACGGATCTGGGCAAGCTGTACCTTTCCGACAGCGCGCTCTGGAAATGGGACCAAAAGCCGAAAGGTTTCTCATGGATCGATTGCAACGATCACTTGAGCAGCGTGATTTCGTTCTTGCGTTGGGGGCCTGACGGCTTTCTTGTCTGTCTCTTCAATTTCACCCCCGTGGTTCGTCACAACTATCGCGTCGGTGTCCCGGAACCGGGCGAATACGATGAAATTGTGAATTCCGACTCACGACACTACGGAGGGAGCGATGTGGGCAACGATGGCTTGATTCACACTGAGACGATTCCCCACCACGGTCGCGAGCAGTCGCTGAATCTGACGTTGCCTCCCTTGGGATGCTTGATCCTCCGCAAGAAGTAACCCGATC
Organism: Deltaproteobacteria bacterium; assembly: GCA_016875095.1. GTDB lineage: Bacteria > Desulfobacterota > Desulfomonilia > Desulfomonilales > Desulfomonilaceae > VGSG01. The sequence continues at coordinate 3,268 of VGSG01000004.1, read as the reverse complement.
CGGCTCTCTCGCGTATCGGGCGCCTCACCACACCCTTCAAACTCCATTCTTTGACCATCACTCAAGAACTGCCCTAGAACATGTTGCAATCTCTGCCCATTCTTTGATATAATTACTTATCATCTCATGTATACCTTGGAGTTTATTGATCATGCAATTCTTGCGTGCGCTGGGGTATGTTTTTGTCTCCGGAGCCCTGTTGGTTGTGGTTTGCCTGCTGGCGGCCGTGCCCGCGCAAGCTCAACCTTGTTTCGACATTCGGAAAGACGGGTTTTCGATTTCCAATGAGCCGGGCTACTGCTTTGCGATCACTGCGTTCGCGCGGTGGTACTACCTGACCAACCAGGATCGTCCCGCGTTGCGAACCGCGCTCAACAAAGGCGCGCAATTGAGCATTGCCAAGGAATTGCAGAGCTACTACAGCAAGAACCTGATTCGGGTTCAGGCTGAATACTGCAACCGGAACTCTTCCGATCCGAGCGAATCGTTTCGGCGGTTCGTGACCGGTCTCCTCATGGGGGAACCCAGAATCGTGCTGTTAATGACCAGGAACCAACAGCGTGTCGTGCTCCACGCAGTTCTCGCGTACGACTGGATCCCAGGCCAAAACCTGCTGAAGATCTATGACCCGAATTACAACAGCCAGGAGAAGATCCTCGACTTGGAAGAGGGACGCTATACCTCCTTAGACATCACGTACGATGCGATCTGCTTTCCGGAAGTCCTGGACAACAATCCGGCCCTTATACAAAAAATGCAGGCCCTGTACCGGCAACATGTGGGCCAGGAGAAACGTCACGCCACCGGCCCTGTAACCCTTCCGACCACGCGCTGACGGGAACAAGCAGCTCCCACGATTCTCGCGCCGACTGCTATAGCTCCCCATACGTAGGCCCGGTCAGGGGTTATTCTTGCCGAAAACGTTTTCAGGAACGTTCTTTCAAGAAACCGTATGGCTACCGCGGGGGCAGGGCGCCGGGCCGGGAGTCACCTGAGCGAAAGTCTGACGGCCTTGCTTCATCCGAAGCGAAGGAGATTACCAGCCTACAGACCCCCATACGATACTTGTTTGAACGCGAACTTATGCTAGAAGGTGAAGCCTACACCCGCTGTGAGTGCGAACACGCTCTGGAACCACTCATTGTTCAAACGTTGATGATCTTCCTGGTACTGTGCCGTTCGATTTGACCCACTCACGGTGAGCACGAGATCCGGGATAACCTCCCAGAGCGCGGTGAACCGGCCCGTCGCGAGGCCCCCTCTGGTAATCATATGCATACCTTCGAGCTGAAGGCTCAACTCAGCCCCCAGAGGAAAAAAGTACTTCGCTTCCAGCCCGAGGACCGGGAAGACCCCATCAAGCGCTCGAGTGTTCGAGTACGTTCCCTCCTCCTTGGTCATCCCGTTCACGGTGAGGGCGTTAGCCACGTAATGAGCCCCGATCCTGGGCACAATAGCCCATCCGTGAAGGTCAACCACACGGTAGCCGTAGGTGAGGCGAGCCCAGTCCATGTCGAGCCGCGTTTCGACGGTTTCGCCCGCCACATAGGTCTTATTGTGGAATCGAAAGGTCTTGGTAAGGTTCTTCAAGCCCGTGAGCGAATAAGAGAGATATTCCGCATCCAGAAAATGCCTCTCCACGATGCGCCCGCACAGGAAGACGGACGCGCCCTCCGTCGCGCCGACCCCCAGGTCGTCCAGTCCGACGCGGGATCCCGAGCCGGGCCTTCCTCCGGCCGGTATCAGAAAATCGCCCATTGGCCACAGATAGCTGAATTCCATGCCGAGCACGAATCGAGCATATGGGCTCAATTGGAAGGATTCCGCGGCCGAGACTCGTTCCCCCACCCCCAGACAGATCCAGAGGAGCCCCACGACGCTCAGAAAGACACGGAGGCGAGCATGCATCCGGTTTTTCACCCCTGTGCGGCAGACATGTGGTATGGATTGACTTTCATACGGTGGAAGGTGCGCCACTGCCCGGTCCGGCAGGGTCCATGCGAATCGCCGTCTAGAGGCCAATCAGAGCCTGCCGGGCACGCATCACGCTCCGACCGGTGGGCTGCCCTGCGCCAAGCTCTACTATTGGCCGGGAGGAAAAGCAAGCGCAAAGAACCGCAAGATCAGTCCATTTCACGCCGCGCTCATCAACTGCTTCTAGGGCCTCTTCGGGCGACTGTTGAACCAGTCCACAATTTCTCTCAGCTCAGCCAATTCCCGACCCGAAAATTTCTGCAAAAGGCTCAGGAGCTGCTGTGCAAGCCAAAACTTCTCTTCAGGCTGGGCTGACTCCGCGGCTTCGAGGTACTCGCGTAGAAGGCCGATTATCACCCGAAGCTGGTCCAAGACCGAATCCGCCACCACCGAATCAAGTTTTCGCTGCCTTATGTCGAGAATGCTTACCACTTTCGACAGGTCCGCCGCCGGGTCCACCCACGCGGGAACTCCGGATTTCATAATGGCCTGCGCAGATTCGGCGCAGATCGTTTGAGCCCGTTGGAGTTCTTGAACGTCAAGGGTGGGATAGATCTCCCTGAGTTGCACGCCGGTTCTCACGTCGTACAGCTCCGCCCCGCGCACATCAGCCGATTGGAAGGCTTTTTTCGGGAGGCGGACCAGGATGGAGCTGTCTCTTATCAGGAAATGGTCAAAATGTTCGCCTGTGGCCATGAAACCACTATAGCACGACGCTCGCGAACAACCCCTTTGATTTTCAAGAAAAACTGCGTCGCCGTGAGCAAAAGGCCTGCGAGCTCTGGGAAGCCCCGGAAGAACCGGAACATGAAAGGCGAATGATGAAGCAATCCCCTCTACCGCTCTTTGAGATCCCACTCTGAGAGCACGGATTTCAATCGATCCACGAATACCGGCTCATACTGCGGGTCGTTTCTTATCTTGCCGAACTGCTCCCACAACTCCGGAGGCAGGATGGAGGAATCGTAATCAACGGTCGCTGTTCCCCGGAGAACGCTCACCGACAAACCCTTCAACCCGGGAATGCGAATCGCCCTCCCTTGCAGATTCACCCCGTGGAACAGGAAAGCGAGTTTGGGAAGGTCCAACAGAGAGATCTTGAGGGTGACTCGGTCTGGCGTGTGGTCAAGCAGGTCCACAATATGGGCCGCCCTGAGAACGATTTTCACAATCTCTTCGATATTGAGTGACTCGAGTGGCGCATTCATGGCGCTTTTTCCGCGGGTGACATCGATCTCTTCAGCGGGATGAGGCAAGTCCCGCGTTCTGCGCGGACGAACCGCATCGTTGGAGG
>VGSG01000003.1 GCA_016875095.1 Deltaproteobacteria bacterium | reverse complement strand
CAAGCTTTATCAAGAGCTGCTCTCTGGGTTGTCACCACGTCATGCACGGTAATTGCTCCGTTCATCGCGCCATCCGACACATGGCCTCAAGCCGCCGCGCAGCAAACGAAGTCAGCCGGTCAGCATATCGAAGAAGGCAGGGCGCTCCTCCAAAAAAACAAGTACGCGCCGGCCATCCAACGCCTTTCCGGGGCATTGAGGTTGGATCCCAAAGCCGCGGAAGCTTACCTCCTGCGCGGCCAAGCCTACGGAAAATTAGGGAATCATCTCCGTGCGATAAAAGACCTCTCCCAATATGTGGAGCTTCAGCCCACGGATCCGAGCGGCTATATCTCGCGAGCCGACACTTACAATGCAATTCAGGAACATGAGACTGCTCTGGAGGACTATAGCAAGGCCGCGACCCTAGCGCCTAACCGGACCGAAGTCTACGTGGGACGAGGCCTGGCCCTTGCGGGGCTGGGCAAATATCAGGATGCCATCAAAGATTACCAGCAGGCCCTTAAGCTGGATCCCGAGAACCTCGATGCATTGAGCAATCTCGGTCTTGCATTCATGGTGGCGGGAAAACCCACGAACGCTCTGACATACTTCGAACGAGCCCTGGCCCTGGAAAAGGACCCTGCATGGCGCGCGCGAATAACCGCCTGGATCCACGAATTGCGGGCAAAGGCTCCGGCCCGGAAACTAGAAGAGCCTCAAGACACATCCCCTCCTGCCTCAGGCCCGAGAAGGCTCTGGTAGAAGCGGTTGCTAAATATTCCCTGAGGATTAATGGCTGAAGACCCCAGAAAAAAGAAACGCCCCGTGCTCGTGCCCGCGATTCTTATATCAATGGCCGTGGCGGGGCTGGCAGCAGGCCTCTTTGGTCTCGGCGGATATTCACTCACACCGCAAAAGCTGTATGCCAAGCTGGGGTTACCTCTGATTCGACTCCTCTGTTATCTGGCCGCAGGGCTCTTCGTGGGGCAGCTTATCGAGAGCTTGGGCTGGACCTCAAAAATCGCTCGATGGATTCGGCCGCTTACCCGCTGGGGCAGGCTCAAGGAAGAGAGCGCTGCGGCATTCGTGGCGAGTTTTGTTTCCGGCATTGTGGCCAACACCATGTTGATGAACGCGCTCCTGTCCGAGAAGATCACCAGACGAGAACTCAAGATTACTTACGTGCTCAATAACGGCCTTCCCATGTTTCTCGTGCACCTGCCCACCACGTTTTTCATTGTGGTGTCGCTGGCAGGGGGCGCGGGATTTGTTTACCTGGCCATCACCTTTGTCGCAGCATGTCTGAGGAGCTTTGGCGCGGTAGCTTTCGCTCGGATCACGCTTCCGCCTACTCCTGCCGCATTCGTTCAGGAGTCCCTACAGCAAGAGGCCGCGCGCGGCCGCCAGAATGCATTGCTCAGTAGGTTTGCCGACCGCTTCGTCCGGCTGGTTCTATACACGATTCCTATTTACGCGCTCATCTTCCTTCTCAATGAGTGGGGCGCGTTCACGTGGCTCCGGGACGCATTAGCCGCAAAGCTCGCGATCGGTTTGTTCCCTATAGAGGCGGCTGGTTTGGTGATCTTCGCGTTCGCGGCGGAGTTCGGTTCCGGCATGGCTGCTGCGGGCGCCATGCTTGATGGAGGGGCGCTCACCGTGAAACAGGCCGGCCTGGCGCTGGTCGTCGGCACGATTGTCTCGACTCCGATCAGGGCAATTCGCCATCAACTTCCGACTCATGCAGGAATTTTCAGCCTGGGACTTGGAAGTGAACTGCTCGCCTTGAGCCAGGGCCTGCGGGTAATCACCCTCGCTCTGGTTTCCCTCCCTTATGTGCTCTGGGGCTAGATTGAATCGCTGCCTTTTCCCGAAAAATTTTTCTTGACATCACACTTCCCCACGATATCATGTAATAGCGATGTCGTGAAACACCAGGAACATCCATGACACAAGACTCCCAAAAGGTTTGCTGCCGTCAAAGGTTTGAGGATCGCCCACTCCTCTCGGAGCAGACCGCCGGGGAGTTGGAGGCCCTCTTCAAAATACTCGGCAACAGATCACGGCTCAGGATGCTCCATGCAATCGTGCGCGCACAGGAGCTGTGCGTCGGCGACCTGGCCCAGCAGGTGGGCATGAAGCCCCAGGCCGTGTCTAATCAACTGCAACGACTTGTAGACCGCCGCATCGTTGCATACCGTCGAGAGGGCAACAACATCATCTATCGTATTGTGGATCCCTGCGTGAGAATGCTGCTCGACGTGGGCTTGTGCATCCTTGAAGACTGGTTGAGCGGCACGCTCACCGAGAGCACGCCGGAAGCCTTCGTGACTCTGGACGTGCGCGAAAATGTCTGAGCGCCAATTAGGCTGCCGCGGAAACGCGTCATAAGCATTGAGGAACAAACAATGACCAACCAATCGTCTCAAACCACTGATAGGAGCGCAGAACCTCAACCGCAGCAATGCTGCCAGGTATCGTGCTGCGCGCGTCCTGAAGAGCAGGCTCAGGCCGACTCTGCAAAAGTGACGACCGTTGCTTCCGGTTTACCCGATCCACGGCGGCCGTTTGTTACCGGTCACATCGAGACGGCCGTGGGAAGAGTCCCGCGAGTAGCTACGGAACTTACCTGGGCGGATCGCTCCGGAGCGCTCAAGGTGCGGTGGGGGATCGCTCGAATGAGGTATACGGTCGAGCCCGGTCTGTACGCGGTAGGCGCGCCCAACGCGACATCCCCTGTTTTCGTCTCCGCGAATTACAAATTGAGCTTTGACGCGCTGCGGGCCGAACTCGAGGGCATTTCCTCGTGGATCCTCGTGCTGGACACCAATGGAATCAACGTCTGGTGCGCCGCGGGCAAAGGGACGTTTTCCACTGATGAGCTGGTGAGACGCATCGAGCTCAGTCGCCTCTCGCAAGTGGTGAGCCATGGGCGGCTCATTCTGCCCCAGTTGGCCGGTCCTGGAGTGGCAGCTCACGAGGTGAAAAAGCGATCCGGCTTCAAGGTCATATACGGCCCTATTCAGGCCCGCGATATCCGTCCTTTCCTGGAAGCGGGAAACGAAGCCACTCCGGAGATGCGTCTGAAGACGTTTCCGATCCGCGAGCGAATTATCCTCATCCCGGTGGAACTGGTCGAAGCGCTCAAAGGAGCCGCGATTCTGCTTCCTGCATTCTTTTTTTTGGGAGGCTTGGGCGGCCCGGGAGACTTCTGGACGAACGCTTTGAATCATGGGCTGTTCGCGGTGATTGCGCTGGCGTTGGCTATTGCCGCGGGCGCAATCGTCACACCGACCCTCTTGCCCTGGCTGCCTGGGCGGGCCTTTGCCCTGAAGGGCTTCATTGCCGGGTTGACAATCGCGGCTATCCTGGTGGCTTCCAGACCCGAAGCATGGGCTTCTTGGCCGGGTCGCATGGAAATGATAGCCTGGCTTCTTTTGGTTCCCGCGCTGAGCGCATACTTGGGCATGAATTTTACGGGCGCGTCATCGTACACGTCGCTCTCCGGGGTAAGAAAGGAGATGCGGGTCGCGCTTCCCCTGCAAATTGCCGCAACAGCGGTGGGGTTAGTCCTCTGGTTTTGCTCCCGCTTCACAGCGTAAGGAGACTTCCATGAATAGAGCACGACAATTGGTGTATCTACGGAATGTGGTGACCTTGAATTTGGACAGTGGCAGGTGCTCAGGGTGCGGCGCCTGCATGGAAGTCTGCCCGCACGCCGTGCTGGCTCAGGAAAACGGAAAGGTCCGTATCCAAGATCGGGACGCGTGTATGGAATGCGGCGCGTGCGCTCGGAACTGCCCCATCGCGGCCATTTCGGTCCAAGCGGGCGTAGGTTGCGCCGCGGCTGTAATAAATACAGCTCTCGGACGAGGTGGATCTTCGGCATGTTGTTCGCTGGAGCCCGCAGCGCCTTCATGTGAGTGTTCGATCGAGAGTCAGGCGCCGCGGAAATCGAGTTGCTGATAGGAGTGGCAGCAAAACCCATATAGCGATTGCGGGAATTCTTGTCCGAGTGTCAAAAGCAGATCTTTCCGATTGGTAGGCGCCGGCCTCCGTGCCGCCACATTTTATGAGGCTGTCTCAAAAGTCCTGGTGCTGGGAATATCGTGCTACGATGCGTGGGTGGCCGGGACGTTATACGTCCCGGTGCCGCAGGCACGGGAGGTTTATTCTCTTGCCCGCTTGTCGAGCAATAAAGACAAAGGTCGTATATGCCGCCCAATAAACCTCCTGTCGCTACGCGACTTTGATGTGGAGCCGGCCCCTTATTTAAGTCAGTCTAACTACAAGATGATATAAATGAAGGCGGTACATTTAAATGAATACGGTTCAACCGAGAACCTGAAGATAGTGGACGGGCCCGTGCCGTTGCCTACGGAGGACTGAATCTGATATGAAAGCAGTACAACTGGATCAATTCGGCATGAGTTCTAATGCGTTGAATCTGCCGAAGGTGGGTCAAATCGGGATTCTCGTGTACGATGTTGAAAAGACCAGGGCGCACTACGAAAAGGTCTATGGTATCAAGCCGTGGATTGTTTTCGAAAAGAAACCTGAATTCACCATCGAAAAGACAGGGCCGGTCGATGCAACCCTCAAGATCGCAACGGCTTATTTGGGAACTGTGCAACTGGAGCTGATCCAGGTGGTGAGCGGCAGGAGCTATTACAACGAGACGCTTGATGTCCGAGAAGGTCTGCATCATCTCGGCTTCATGGTCAATGACCTTGAGAAGCGGCTCGAAATATGTAAGGCCAATGGAATAGGAGTCCTTCAGCGGGGGCAGATAAAACTGAAACTGATCACCGTGGATTACGCCTACCTCGACACAGCGGCCCAGGGGGGAATCATATTTGAACTCATCCAGACGCGCATCGGTCCGATAAAGATGAAGATGAACCGGCTCAACCACCGGATCTCAGCTTGGACAGGAATTCAATAGAACCCTTGTTCGGTTCCGACGGTATCGCGGCAAGAAAGCCTTTTTCATAATCGCGCCATGAAGAGAGAGAATATGATTGGATCGTCTGATAAGAAAGGGGAAGGCCATGCCGGTTTATAGGAACGCTCAGGAGTTTGAGGACATTCTCACCGCGCTTTGGACCAAGATTTTCGCATCCCCCGAAATCATGCAGGGCCTGGAAGGCGAGAAACTGATCGTCAAGTTTCGGTTCAGCGACTTTCAGCAGGAGCTGTTCATTGATTCTACCGGCGAGTCGCCTGAGCTTCGATGGAACCCCGGCGAACACGCCCCTTTTGACGTCGAGATGATCCTCGCGTCGGACACCAGCCACAAATTCTGGATGCAGGACCTCAATGTTCCGTTGGCCATTGGAACACGAAAAATCGTGGCCAAAGGGTCCGTTCAGAAGGCGCTGAAGCTCATACCTGCCCTGAAGCCTGCTTTCGCGCTCTACCCTGAGATTCTCAAAGAATTCGGCAGGGACGATCTTCTGAAAAAGACCACCGCGAGCACCAGAAAGAGGGGCTGGCTGGCCCGCTTGTTCTCGTCAAAACGAAGGTCCGATGCCTATGATTTGGCCCTCTTGCCCGGCTTTCCGATTCCGTTAACCGACGGCAAACCGGAAACAATCAAAGATGAGATAGCGCAAACAGCCGACCCTCAGCCCTCGGATATTGATCTCTTCACGGCCATGATCAGGATCAGAGAGTTTGAGAGGCGCCTCTCCCATGCGTTCAAAGCAGGTGAGATCCCCTCCGAGGCGATTCATCTCTCGATTGGACAGGAAGCTGTTGCAGCCGGAGTATGCCTGAATCTCAGGGATACGGACTATCTCAATACGACTCACAGGGGACACGGACACATACTTGCCAAGGGCGCGGACATCAGGGGAATGATGGCCGAAATCTACGGCAAGGCCAACGGCCTCTGCCGGGGGTTGGGGGGCTCCATGCACGTGACCGACAGGAAGAAGGGTGTCTTGGGCGCAAACGGCATTGTGGGAGCGGGCTATCTCTTGGCGATGGGCGCGGGTCTTTCGATCAAGAACGAGCAGGGCTCGGACGCCATATCCGTTGTCATTGCCGGGGATGGGTCGGTCAATCAGGGGATGTTCCATGAGGCCATGAATATGATCTCGGTCTTTGAACTGCCTGTTTTCGTAGTGGTTGAAAACAATCTGTACGGCGAATTCACGTCGGTTGAAAGGCACTCAGGGGAACCGGAACTGTTCAAAAGGGCTCATGCGTACCGCATTGAGAGCGATCGCGTGGACGGTAACGATGTGCGACGCGTTTCGGCAAAAGTCAGAGAAATAGTGCAAAAGATGCGCAAAGATCGAAAGCCGAGGCTCGTGGAGCTGATGACGTATCGCTGGCACGGACACATGGAAGGCGACCCGGAGGCGTACCGAAGCAAAGAGGAGGTCTCCAGGCATAAGGAACTGGACCCCATCGCGAGCTTTGAGAAAGCGCTTCTCGCTGAAGGGGTGGTCCAACAGAAGGATCTGGATGCAATCCGAACCTCCGCGGCGCAGGAAGTCAAGGACGCTGCGCAATACGCGATCAATTCGCCGTCTCCGGAACAATCTGCCCTCACTGAGCACATCTACGCCCCGGACGACAAGAGGCTCCTTTCGGGCTCCTTTGACCCTGGCGCCCGGGAAGTGCGTCAAATGTCGGTTTCCCAAGCCATCAATCAGGCAATTGCTGAGGAGATGGAAAGGGACGAGCAGGTGTTTCTGTGGGGCGAAGACGTTTCTCTCGGAGGGTACTTCAACGTCACCAGTGGGCTGATCGACAGATTCGGTCCTTCCAGGATCATTGATACGCCCATAAGCGAGAACGGCATTGTAGGAGGGGCAGTGGGCGCGGCCGTGACAGGCAGCCGCCCTATTTGCGAGATCCTGTTCGCGGACTTCCTCACCTGCTGCATGGACCCCATAATGAACCAGGCGGCCAAGATCCATTTCATGACGGGTGGTCAGGTATCCGCGCCCCTGACCATTCGCACTCCGGTCGGCAGCGGGATCGGCATGGCAGCTCAGCATTCGCAATCCATGGAGCGTTTCTTCTTCGGTATCCCGGGACTCATCGTGGTGACCGTCTCAGACGCGTTTACAGCCAAAGGCCTGATGAAAGCGGCAATCCGGTCGAACAATCCTGTGCTCGTGTTCGAGCACAAACTCCTTTACGCGGAATCCGGCGATGTTCCCGTTGAAGATTACACTTTGCCCCTTGGCAAGGCCCGAATAGTCCTTGCCGGAGACGACGTCACCATAGTGACCTATTCCCTTGGGGTCGGCATTGCCATCAAGGCGTCAGAGCTGCTCGCACAAAAGGGAATCAGCATTGAAGTCATCGACCTGGCCACCCTGTGCCCAATGGACACCGAGACTATCCTCCAGTCGGTCCGCAAGACAGGTCATTTGGTCGTCTTGGAAGAGGCTCTCTTTAGCGGCAGCGTGGGTTCCGAGGTCGTCTCCAGGGTTGCTCTTGCGGGCTTTGGTCTGCTCAAGAAGGCGCCGGTGAAAATCTGCGCGGCTGATTGCCCGATCCCGTACGCTAAGAACCTGGAAGTCTCCATGTTGCCCGCGCCTGAGAAGGTTGTGGAAAGCATAGAAGCCCTCCTGAGATAACCGGTGACATCCCGAGTTCCGGATCCGATGAATATGAGCGATTAAGCGCCTGTCCCTTCACTGATCAGCGCTGTTAGTTCGGCAGAATGGACACTACGTAATTTGCCCCATAGGGTCGCAACATATGGCATGCGTTGTTCGGACTGCAGTCAGTCGGATCTCGCGGCATCCCGCAACCGGGCTTGTCGGAATCGTTGCAAAGGTCGCACTTGAGTGGGTAAACACCTGCCTTGTTCTTATTGCCCGTTGCGCCACCTACCCGGATGGGCGGCATGTCTGCACCAGAGGAACCGATCTCCATCGGGTAGTTGAAGCCGTTAACGAGGCTGATATCCATCCAATCTCCCTGCCAGCCCTGAAGGGTGAATTCCGCAATGGTTTGCGGACAGTTCCATGTGCACTGGTCCGCGGAGAATGCGGGGCTAACCTGACCTTTCTTTGGATCAAAATTGATAACAACCTGTTCCCCGGGTTTTAAGGATCGGTACAGGATGTTCCCTTCCGCATTACAGGAAGAGGGAGCTACCGAGAAGTCAGGAAAATCCTTGGAAGAATACTTTCCCCACCCGACAGGACCTATGAACCCCATGTAGAGCGTCACCGGCGCCGACCGCTTGTTCACTACGGTTATAGTCTGACTATTCGAGGCGAGTAAAACGCCGTGAGTCGTATGCCGCCAATGCCTGTCAACGTTGTCAGTTAGTCGGCTAAAATTCCTCGGACTGTTAAAAAGTGGCTCAGGCGTCACGAACGGATTCCGCCCCCTCAGCAAGTTCTCCAACTGAAAACCAACGTTAAGAAATGCGCTCACGGTCTGATAGGAATCATTGGCCGGATCGTACGCGGTTTCGCATTTAGCCGACAGAACTCCATTGGCGCTCTTGAGTTCCATTCCCGCCTGCCACCCCCACACGCCTCCTCCGTCATCGAACTTGTACGCCGTTCCGTAGAGACGTAGGTCCGGACCGCCGTCGAACAATTGATGCGAGTAACCCGCCTGAAGATAGAAGTTGTCAAGTCCGTCGCGAGACTCGTTCACGAGCGCGCCGTCGTTGGAGAGATCACCGTACCAGTTAGCATTTATGTCAACAGCATCGTGACCGTAGAGCAATGCGGCCATCTCAAAACCCGCTCCCCATGATGAGAGCCATTGATTGGCATACCGGGCCGCGTCATAAAAGCAGTTGAGGCCTATAAGGGTCGTTCTTCTTAGGATGGTTCGATACCCGCCCCCCATTGACAGATAAAGCTGATCGTCCGCCTTTTCGATTGACTTCGTCGAGAAGCCCAGCAGTTCGGAATGAGCCTCCCCGAAAATGATGCTGTCTTCTCCCAGCCTAATCGGCAGAACGTAGTCAAGTGTGTAGTAGCCCGCCCTCCAGTTCTTGTCGGAGTAGTAGACGTAACCGCCCTGCAGGTTCGGGATATCTTTTCGTGAAGAAGTCCCCAGGAGCGGGATTTCGGATCCTGTGGGGCCTCTGCAGTTTGTGCGCGCGGGGTCAAATGCGTTGGGCGGGACGAGACTGAGGCTGTCTCGCCTGAGGAGAGAGGGAGCCGAGTACGGGCTCGACTGCAATCCTTGCGCAAATACATAAGAATCCATACACAGGGTCATGACAAACCCTAAGAATGCAACCCAATAGAGTTTCCGCATACGTGTCTCCAACGAAGCCCGAAAATGATAACGGGCGGCCTTGCGTAGTCACGACAACCCATCCACGGTCAATTGATCCTTCGGCACCAATGTAGTCGAAGGATCTATTTGTATTATAGTCAGTTAGGATAATTATCTCAAGTAAAAGCTGGGCTATTTGAAAAGGGGCAGGCGGCCCGGAAACCCGGCCTCTGTGGTACGTTTGCCGCATGAGAGGCATCGTTGTGAGGGAGCTTTCCGGCGCCTTGTCCCAGAGATGACTTGTTCCGGGGTCTGTCGTGTAGTATGAGGCGGCCTCCCCGTCCCAAGCTCACGAGAGCGGGCGCCTTCGTATCGATTTTCGGGTGCGAACGTGACTGTTGACAAGTGGGACCGAGCGCCGGAAGGCCCGGATCGCACGTCCCCGAACCCACGGGTGTAGGAGGAGGATCATGGCGGATTCCAAGCGCATCTTCATTACCGGAGCCGGATCGGGGATAGGAAGGGCGACAGCGCTCTATTTTGCCCAGAGGGGCTGGTTCGTGGGGTTATACGACATCAACGAATCGGAGCTGGAAAAGGCTGCAAAGGATCTGGAAAGAGATCGGACCTGTTTTCGGAAACTGGACGTGACCGACGTGGAGCAGGTGAAGGCTGCGTTGGAAGATTTCTGCCAACGCACTGAAGGCAAGATGGACGTGCTCTTCAACTGCGCGGGCGTTCTGAAGACAGGAGCGTTTGAATCGATACCTTTCGATTCTCACAAAATGATAACCAGGGTGAACGCAGAGGGAGTGCTCAATTGCACGTACCACGCGTTCCCGTACCTTCGGAACACCAAACCCGCCATGGTGATCAGCATGGCCTCTGCTTCCGCGCTTTACGGCACTCCTGATTACGCCACCTATTCATCGACGAAATTCTGGGTGCGAGGCTTCACGGAGGCCCTGAATATCGAGTGGGAGCGTCACGGCATTCACGTGTGTGACATTCTGACGCCTTTTGTCGACACACCGCTCCTGCACGGCGATAATTCAGGCGCGATAAAGTCCCTCGGCGTTAAGTTGACTACAGACGATCTGGCTCAGGTGGTGTGGCAGGCCGCGCATGGTCGCAGGGTCCACTGGATCGTGACACCGTATTTCAAATTCAATTGGATTGTGGCTAGGAGGCTGCCCGATCGGCTGGCGAAAATGATAATGAAGCGCATATGCGGATATTGAGGTCCAAGAGCTCGATCCAAAGGGAATTCCACGAAAGGCTCAGTAGCAAATCTTGTACCCCTGGTCTTCCAGGTCTCTGATCAATTCACGGCCTTCCTCGTCCGACGCGACGGGTATCCAGAGGCCAAACCCTGTCACAACCAACTGGTCGCCTTCCCGATGGAGCCGGAGCGGCCCGCCGGATGACCGTTTGCTTTCAGAGGGGCTGTGCTGATCCTCGTTCATTTCAACAAAAACTCCCTCACCGCGGCATTGAACTTGGCAGACTCCTCCATGAAGAAACAATGACGGCAACCTTCAAAGAGTTCCAGGCGCGCGTGGGGAATCAGTTCCTTGAGCGTCGATGAATTCTGCGACGGCACCAGATGATCGTCGTTCCCGGCCATTATCAAGGTTGGCGCATTTATCTTTTTAAGCCGGTCCGTAGTATCATGTTTCAAACAGGCGTTGAATTGCCGAAAAAACGCGTCCGGCGGTTGATAATACCGAAGTGATATTTCAACGAACTGCTCGATCCAATCCGGCTGCTCGCTGATAAATCTGTCGGAAAAATACAGGTCCACGTCCTTTCTGAGGATCTGTTCCGGCGCCAGCCCCTTGTTCGCGGTGAATTTCTCCATCCGTTCCGGCGACATGATCGCTGCTCGCGTCCCCCCGCAACTGGTACAGCCTAGGATCAAGCGGTTCACCTTTGCCGGATAATTGATCGCGAGTTCCTGCGCGATGTATCCACCCATAGAAATGCCCAAGATATGGGCCCGGCCTATGCCGAGAAAATCCATGAGGGCCGCGGTGTCGTCAGCAAAGAGCCGAATTGAGTATTCCATATCGGGCTTGTCCGATCGGCCCGCGCCCCTGTTGTCGAACGCCACCACTCGGAAATGCTTGGATAGCTCAGGGACTTGAAGATGCCACCATTCCGCGTTCCTGCGCAAGCCCATGATCAGGACCAAGGGCGCGCCGTTGCCATGAACTTCGTAATAGATGTCTATGCCGTTTACGTGAGCTGTGGACATGTGATTTTCTCTACTTTCACCGCTTATCGGGGTTCCGACTCGTGACGATGTTGGAAACATGGGATTTCTTGCGGAGTAGTTAGGGAAAATCCCCCTGTATCCCCCTTTAGAAAAGGGGGAGGCTGAGGACCCCCCCTTGTTAAAGGGGGGCTGGGGGGATTGGAAGGCTCTCCCTGGCCACTTCTTCAAAAGCTCCTAAATCCTGCAACTTCTTCTAGTCCTTATCCTTATGCCAGTTTTTCATGTGGTCCACGTGCGTTTTGAGGTACGCGCCCGGCTCGAAGTAGCGGTCGTAAAACTCCAGATCAAGATGATGCGCCTGTAAGAAAATGAACGCCAGAATTGTGGGGACGGTCCCCGGGAATTTGCCGAAACGGTCCAGGGTGTACTGAGCTTGCAGCGCAACGCACTCTTTGAATTCTTCGCTATGGATTTGCGCCGCGGCTCGTACTTTTGACGATTCCTTCCACGGACCCGGAGTGTCGCAATGGAACGGACCGTTCGGGCCGAACTTCCGTTGAGCAAAGGCTTCCACCGCGGCCCGCATGTCAGGGTAGTGGGGCGGACAGAAGCCTTCGAATACTCCCGGAAGCCCTGTGGGATTGGGAAGGGTCCAGCGCTGGTCCTTATCGTACCGGAATCCCAATCCAGGCACGTTTGGGTCACCGCCGGCGCCCAGAATTGAATAGGGATCCATCCCGTTGAACATCCACCCGCCGAGGCCCATTGCCTGCAACATAAGCATCCCTGCATAGCATGACGCGACAAGCTCTGTGGCGCTTTCCATCAGCGAGTACTGCTCAACAAAGCTTATAGGAAGCACATTAACCGGATCGCAGATCTTCCCAAAGCGCTCCAATCCCAGGATCGGCTCTTTGTTGATGTCGTCGTACAGGCAGTAGCCATTTTGTAAGCCAAAGCAAAGGTTGGCGATATGGTGCTGGGCAACATCCGCGACAGGAATTGCCAGCATACTCCCTGGCCGGTTGGCCACCCATAGGTTGTGCCCGGAAATGTGGGGCTCCACAGCCGGGAGATACAGGCGCCCATCGGCCAATTTTCGGACGCGCTTGCGGTGAGCTTCCACGAGGGAGTATAAATCGGACATCTCTTGAACAGGCCTGTCCAAGAGCGCGGGGGCATCGCGGGTTTCAAAAAAATAGACCCCCTCGTCGTCGGTGAAAAAGATCTCGCTGGTATGAAAGCCCGCGGCTGAAGGGAACGTGCGTCCGCCCGCGGCCGCGGAATAGTTTGGGAGGCGCGGCGCGTAGTAGGGATTGTGTATGATCGCATAATTCCAGCCTGTATTTCCGGCCATTGCGGTGAGAACAATCATCTTCTCGATTTCGGTGAGCGGCATGGGTTCATGCCGGGAGGTAAACGCCAGAGGCCCATCAGGGATGGACGCGCCCAGAAGGAATCGGCGGGCGCGGCGACCGAAAAGCGCTTGTACAAGCGGAAATTCGAAAGCTACCTGCAATCCGTTTCGGCGCTCTTCAATTTCCATTTTCTCCCCCGTTCTTCGACCGTGTGATCAAAATTTCCGGCCCATTCCCACAGAAGCAATGCCGTTTCGTCTAATTCAAACGTATAGCCCTCATTCAGCCCGTCGGTCAACGCGAATTAGAGGAGCCGCTCGACGCCGAGGCTTTGCCCACAACTGAGGTTCCGGCGACCTTACTATGAAAAAAAGGTTCCCTTTAGTCGAACGGGCATGGGAGAATCGTGGGGAGGGCCTGCCCTGAGAACCAAGAACGAGCCTTCGTGGCGCTCGGGAGCAGGGCAAAGAAGTGAACCGAATGCTGAGAACTCCGGACCTGTCTGTTCCGGGAGAGCAACTGAACCTATTCGGATTGGAAGGGAGACAGCGCTATGGGAAGAGGGAAATGCTATCCGCAGGTTCTTGTTCTGGCCTTTACTCTTGTGCTGAGTGGGTTTGTCTTGCCTGCTCTTGTCGCCGCGGTTGAGCTAACCGTGTCCCTGCGCCACGACGAGTTCTATCCCTCGGAGGAGGAAGGATTATGGACCGTCAACGTTCGATTCAACCATCCGGTCTTCCCGTCGGACGCGACAGCGGGCATCAAGGTGACTCGTGACGGCAAGGACGAAAGCTTCGAACTTCTGGATCATACGACCAATGCGAAGGCGAAAGAAGCTTCTCGAAGCTTCATTATACGTCCGGAAAAAAAATCCACCGAGCCCGCCAAGATAGTGATTACGGTTCAGAAAGGCCTCGCAGATTCCACGGGTCGGCAGCTCCTGGCCCGCGATTACCGGTACGAGTTCTCCAGCATCGAAAAGATAGCGGTCTCGGACATTTCCACCTTTTACCGCTCCCCGACGGAAAAGGGGCTCCAAGTCACATTTACCGGAGAGATCTCCACGGCGGAACTGAGGCAGGCATTGACCATTCGGCCGTCGGCGCCGAACATGCGCATTGTCAAGCAGTACGCCTACAGCTTTCGCGTAACGGCTGACTTCGAATATGGGAAAAACTACGAAGCAGTAATCAGCTCGATCAAGGTAAGAGACGGCCGAGCCATCGTCGCGGATCGGAAGTACACCTTTTCCGGTCCGGGGATAGCGCCCAAAATCGAGCTTAGCAGCAAACAATCCGTTATCGAGCTCCGATCCCGTCAACTGCTTCCCTTGACTTTGAGCAATGTCACCAAGGTACAGTGCGATCTCAAACAGATCCCGCCGTATCTGATCCCTGAATTCTCTGCGGCCGCGGAGGCCAAAGGAGGTCTTGAAAAGTGGCCTGAAAGCCAGCGAAAAGAGGCTCTGGAAAAGCTGGTGAAGACCGGCAAGGTCCCCGCGGTTTTCGGCAAGGGCTTTATTACGGACTCTGAGGTCTTTTTCGCGCGTTCCGCTCGGGAGGGCGTGTTCGGCTATTCACTGCCGATCTCTTTCCGTAAGGCTTCGGAGACCGGCGGCATGTGGTGGACCACCCTTACCGACCCGGACAAGGTTTTTGCCGGCCGCGCAACCAGACCCCTCCAGATAACGGATCTCTCCATCACTTATAAGGTGTCCGCCAAGACTTTGCTGCTCTGGGTGACATCTATGTACACCGGGCAGCCGGTGGCCGCTGTTGACGTGCTCATTCAGCAGGCGGACGGGTACGCTTTTTTTGTGGGCAAGAGCGATGCCCAGGGATTGTTGGCCCTGAAAGACGGCCAGCAGTTCATTTCGGTTCACGTGGGCAATGAAGCAGCCGGTCTTGCGAATCGCAAATTTAGTGTCTCGAACGTCAGGTGGGCGATTGCGGCCAAAGACAACGATTGCGCGGCGGTAAACATAGGCCAGGTCCGCTTGAAGCCTTTCGCCGTGGCTCAAACCGAATGGGTCGAACCTGATCCCAAGTCAATCAAAGGTTATCTCTTTACGGAGCGCGGTATTTATCAGCCGGGAGAAACCGTATTCTTCAAGGGTGTGGTCCGAGGCTATGAAGGCGGGAAGATTGTCACTCCCGTGGGGAAAGAAGTGGAGCTCGAAATCGCGGATCCACGCGGAGACGTCCAATACAGCCAGAAGCTCGCCCTCAACGATTTCGGCACGTGTAACGACTCGTTTGAGGTGAAGAAATTTTTTCCTGTGGGAACGTACAACCTCACCGGAAAAATTAAAACCAGCGACACCAAAGAAGTTTCTTTCAGCCGCGCGTTTCAGGTGCAGGAATATAAGATCCCTCGTCATTACGTTTCGCTCTCCGTGAAGAAGGAAGAGCGCGTGAGCAAGGAATACGTAACCCTGGAAAGGCGGATGGAGTTCCTAAAGGTCGAGGCCAAGGCAAGCTATTACGCAGGCGGACCGGTTAAGCTGGCTCGAGCCCGGTGGAAGGCCACTCTTGTGCCGGTGACAAGTAAGGCGCCCGGCCTGGACGGATTTATCTTCGGCAATGAAGACGAGCAAGAGCAGTTCCTGGAATCAGGCGAGTCCGTGCTCGACCGGACCGGCAAGATGGATTTGACCATCCCGTTGGATAGTCGCATGCTCACAGGCTTGTACGGGGTCAAAATAGCGGTGACGGCGCTGGATGTGGATGGCGAGCCGGCCACCGAAGTCACCACGTACAAGCCCACTCCGCGGCTCCTCGTGGGCATCTCCGCGCATCCCACCAAGGTTCAATCCGGATACGCGCCGACCCTTAAGGTCATTGTGGTGACACAAGACGGCAAGAAGCTTCCCAAAGGGGAAGTTCAAGCCAGTCTCATGGAAAAGAAGTACTTCTACACCCAGAAGCGGGATGAAACAGGGCAACTGAACTATCTCTGGGAAGAAGGCTGGGTGAAATCCTTGTCTTCCCGTCATCCCATCGTTAACGGCGAAGCCACGTACGAGCTCCAGCTCAGCGATGCGGGCAAGTACATGGTCGCGTTCACGTACCAGGATGACAAGGGCGCCTACACCAGTCAGACCATGTTCCAGGTGGGTTGGGAGGAGTACGACCGCTGGATTAGAGACCGCAGTAAGGAAGAGCGACCCTTGACGAGCAACGAGATACTCCTGGCGCTCACGAAAAAAGAATATTCGGTGGGCGAAGCCGTCCGTGTCGATTTTCACGCTCAGCGGCCGCTGAAGAAATGTCTCGTGACATTGGAGAAGGAAGACATCCTCAGTTATCGGGTCATCGACGTGACCGGAAAGGCAGGCCAGTATGAATTCGCCACCACGGCAGCGTTCCTTCCCAATGTGTACGTTTCCGTCGTGGCAACCGCGGCCCGAGGCGATTTTCCCGTGTACCAGACTCAAACGGACATGGATGCGCCAAGCTTGTTCTTTGGCTATACGGATGTCCGCGTTCGCACGGAAGTGAAACCGCTCGGGGTGAAGATCTCTCCTCAGGTGTCGGAATTGAAGAGCAGACCCGGCGAAAAGGTGAGCCTGAATTTCCGGGTCGCGGACGATAAGGATAAGGGAGTGCTCTCAGAGCTGGCTGTCTGCGTTGTGGATGAAGCGATCCTCGCGCTCACCGCTTTTAAGACGCCTGAGCTTTCCTCGTTGACCGACTTTGATTTGCCGCTTTCAGTCTTCTCGGGAGACCTAAGGCTCGCCCTGATCACACAAGACCTCTTCAGGATACTTTCCACTCGGCCGCTCACCGGAGGGGACGAGGGGTTGGGAGAGGTCGTCTCTACCCTTCGGAAGCGATTCGATCCGGTCGCGTATTTCAACCCTGCATTGCTGACGGACGCGTCGGGGCAAGTCTCGGTTGAATTCACGCTGCCCGACACCACCACTACATATCGGGTCTACGCGGTGGTTTGCGACAAGAGCGCCGGCTTTGCTTCTGCGGATCGCAAGATGCTCGTCGCGAAAGAGTTCTTTGTGGAGCCTTCCCTGCCTCGTTTTGCGATTCCGGGTGACAAGGTCACCTTTCCTGTGGTGGTCCAGAATCAGACCGACTCTCCCGGCGAAGCCACGCTGCAGGTTCAGACGTCCCCGAACCTGAGCGCGACCCTGGCGCAGTCAAAGATTAAGCTGGAAGCCAACTCAAGCGGCGTCTCTCCCTGCGCGGTTGACGTGACCGGCGGCCAGGCCGCGGGCAAGTTTACCTTCCGGGGAAGATTCGGCGTCTTTGCCGATGCCATTGAGAAGACCATGCCGATTCATTCACGATATCTTCCGGTGAACCGCGTCACTGTGGGGCATTTCGTCAAAGACGCGCGTATCAACGCGGAATTGCCGGAGATCTTAAAAAAGCTCAAGTCGGAAGAAATCAATCCGGGCGACTTCCAGGCGCGCCTCAACTTGACCACAAACAACTGGAACAAGATAGCTCCAGGGCTCAAGTACCTGCTACACTTCCCCTTTGGATGCGTTGAGCAGACCAGTTCAGGCATCATCCCCTTGGCAGGCTTGAGAGATGTCGTGAAGGCCGGCTTGGCGCCGGACATCACGATAGAAAAGGTGGATAAGTATCTGGAGCCCGGGATCGCCCGGCTCCTCTCTATGCAACTCACGAGCGGAGGCTTCGCATATTGGCCCGGAAGTCTCGAAGGCTCATGGTGGGGGAGCTTGTACGCGACAATTGCCCTGACCTTTGCGCAGCAAGCCGGATATGACGTGCCTGAGAACAATCTCGAATCGGCCCTGAAATATGTCAAAGATAGTCTGTTCGGCGATCGGGAGCGGACCAGGCCCAGGTGGCGAGACCAGGAGTGGACCAGAGAGCTGGCCGTGTACTCTTTGGCCGTAAACGGTTTGATCTCCGAGGCGGAGCTTTCTCGATTCATGGAGCGTTACGATTCCCTGAACGCTCAAGGCAAGGCGCTGCTACTGCTCGCGGCTCATCACGTCGGATCCATGTCCGATGAGGCTCTGCGAAAGCGAGTGGCTGAGCTGGACCCTCAAGACGATCCTGAGCGCTGGAACTATTACGACTCCAGTTACCGGGCCATCGCGGTCTGCCTACTGGCAGCGGTGGAAACAAAAGCTCCGACGAAGAAAAAGGACACATGGGCTGGCTACCTGATCAAAGGGCTCAAACCCGAAGGGCGGTGGCACTCCACCGCGGACACCGGCTGGTGCCTCCTGGCGCTGGGCAGCTACTTCGCGGAGCAGCCTTCGCAAGGGAAGAAGAATATCCCATGCCGCATCGAATACGCGGGCGAAAAGCCCAATGATATGGTTGTTGGAGACATGGGCGTGGACGTGGAGTTCGACCCGCGAAAGCTCCTGGAGCATAGGGAGATTAAGCTGACATCGCCCGATCAGGATCTCCTCAATTACACACTCTATCTCACGTATCCCGACCTGGCTTCCGATCCGGCCGATCTCGGGGCGGGTTTCTCGCTCAACAAACGGATCGAGAACCTGAACGGCAAGAAAGAGATCCGAGTAGGCGACGTGATCCGGGTGACGCTCCATGTTGAAATACCATATGGGCCTAAAGCTCGACGATACAGAGACGTGGAGTACGTGGCGCTCGTTGATCCGTTACCTGCCGGTCTGGTAGCCATCAATTCCGAGTTGCAGACCGAAGGAGCGCTAAGAGAGGGAGCGGAGCCGGCCGAACGTGACTCCTGGAGGGACGGCTTCTTTGATTTCACACCGTCACACTTGGAGATGCGAGCGGATCGGGTGAATGTGTTCAAGAACAGAGCTTGGCCGGGAACGTACAGGTTCTCGTATCTCGCCAGGGCCGCGGCTGAAGGGGACTTCTGGATGAGAGGTTCCCGCGTCTCGCTCATGTACAATCCTGACGTCTTTGGGAAGACAAAACCCGAGAGAGTCATGATTCTGCCTCCGGAGAAGTAATCTTGTGAACCTTGCCTTTGATGTGAATCGCGCCCGGGAGGAGACTCCCGGGTGCGAAAACGTGCTCCACTTCAATAATGCGGGCGCGGCCCTTATGCCGCGGCAGGTGCTGGACGCGGTCACGAATCATCTCAAACTGGAAGCGGCCATCGGCGGTTACGAAGCCCTAGAAGCCTCAGCCGAACGGGTGGAACACGTATACGACGCGGCCGCGGAACTCATCGGGTGCTCGAGAGATGAGATCGCTATTGTTGAAAACGCGACCCGCGCATGGGACATGGCCTTCTATGCAATTCCATTCAATCCCGGCGATCGAATCCTCACGTCCATGGCCGAGTATGCGAGCAATTTCATTGCGCACCTCCAGGTCGCCAAAAAGACCGGGGCCCGCGTGGAGGTGATACCCGGCGACGCGGACGGCTGTATCTCGCTGGAAGAGCTGGAACGGGCAATGGATGAACGAGTGAAACTCGTGTCGCTCACCCATATCCCCACCAATGGAGGCTTGGTCAATCCAGCCGAAGAAGTGGGCGCGATCGCGCGGCGTTGGGGCGCGCTCTATCTCTTGGATGCTTGTCAGTCCGTGGGTCAGATGCCGCTCGATGTGAATCGGCTCGGATGCCACATGCTCTCCGCGACGAGCCGCAAGTTTCTCAGAGGACCGCGAGGCATGGGATTTCTCTATATGAACCGGAATCTGATAAGCCGGCTCGAACCGCCGCTACTGGACGCTCACGCGGCCACCTGGACAAGCCCGGACCAATACGAGATCAGGCCGGACGCGCGGCGTTTCGAGAACTGGGAAGCGAACTACGCGGGCAAGATCGGTCTTGGGGTTGCCATAGACTATGCCCTGAGCTGGGGGATCGATTCCATATGGGTCCGCGTCTCAGCCCTTGCTCAAGAACTCAGACAGAGACTGGATGAGATTCCGCGGGTGACCGTGCGCGACCTGGGAAGAGAACGGTGCGGCATCGTCACGTTCTCGGTAGACGGCAAAAAGCCTGAGAAGATACGACAAGCTCTAAGAGACGTCCGCATGAACGTATCCGTGTCGCCGGCGCGCTTCACGCTCCTGGACATGAAGAGCCGAGGCCTCCACGACGGCCTGGTGCGTGCATCGGTCCATTACTACAATACGAGCGGCGAAATAGATCGATTCTGTCGAACCCTACAAGAAATGACTTAGTAAGCGCCGCAGCCGGCGCTGGCTGCGCGCGCCATCGGAGGGGCAGGATTCATGCCTGCCCGGTTTGGCTGACCGGTTACATGGAACCAAATTTCCTCGCCGACCACGAAACCGAGCTGACCCTCGCGATTTGTTCGGAGACGCCGAGCGTCTTGTGGGACAAGATAGCGGCCCTGGGGGAGCTGGGCGGTTTTGCTCTCATACCGGATCCGCCTCTCACTATCCACGACACATATTTCGACAAACAAGATCAGGCCCTGCGCCGGAGTTCCTGGGCTCTCCGTATCAGGATCGTCGGTGAGAAACGCTTGCTCACGGTCAAAGGACCCGCGACCATCATCGATTCCGGGATTATCAGTCGGACAGAAATCGAACGCGAGTGGTCCCGGCCTGCTTTGGCCGAGCTTCATAGGCTATTGGAAAAGCTGGGGGTTAGCGCTTCCGTGAAGTCGCAGCCATTCCGTGAAAACGATCCGGCGCTGACCTTGCTGGAACTGGGGCTGACTGTTATCCAGAAGCGTCACGTGCTCAGGCTCCCCAGGAGAGTGGCCCCGAAAGACGCAAGGGAACATGCGTGGGCTGAACTGGTCATTGACCGTGTTTCGTACGATTTTGGGGACCAAAGGGTGCGGCATTTCGAGCTCGAAATTGAGTTCCTCACTTCAACGCGGGCCTCCGAGCTCAGCCGTGTCGTGGACGCGCTGAAACACTTGTACGGAGAAGAACTTCGGACATGGCCTTACGGCAAACTTTCAACCGGACTTGCTATCCAGGCCCTCCTTCCCGACAACACTCTACGGGGGCTGATTCAAGCGGAGTGTCTTCTGCCGGCAGCGTATGACAAAATCGCCGCGATCCTCTCCCGAAGGCTCCCACCCGCGGAAAAACCCTCTTTTCTTTCGGAAGCTTGACACGCATCCCTCCACGCATAATAGTTGGGACGCGCATTGTGAGGCATGAGCGAACGAGAGGGCAATGCTCAAGAACACCTTTTGCCACATATCCGGAATCGGCCTCAAGACGGAGCGTAACCTCTGGTCGCAGGGCTTGCTTTCGTGGGATGACGTCCTGGACAGAAGTCCCGAGGGTATTCGTGGGCATAACGGACATGTGCTGCAATATCGGGTGCGAGATTCCTTGGAACAACTCCTTATGGGTAATGCCGCGTATTTCGCGCGGGCCCTCCCTCCAAGCGAAAAGTGGCGGCTTTACCCGGAATTCCGGCGCGAGACCGCGTACGTGGATATCGAGACATCCAGCGGAGGCGGCAACGGTAATTATATTACTACCATAGCGCTATACGACGGCGCTTCCGTATTATACTTCGTGCATGGATACAATCTGGGGATGTTCGCGGAGGAGATCGTCAAGTACAAGCTGATAGTGACCTACAACGGCAAGAGCTTCGATGTTCCGATCATCGAAGATTACTTCAAGATCAAACTTCCTCTGGCTCACATCGATCTCAGACATATCCTGCACAGCCTGGGCTATCGGGGCGGCTTGAAAGGGTGCGAACGACAGTTGGGATTGCACAGAAACGAGCTGGACGGCGTGAACGGATATTTTGCCGTGCTGCTCTGGCGGGACTACGTGCGGAACGGCAACCATAGGGCCCTGGACACACTGCTGGCGTACAATATCCTCGACGCGGTGAATCTTGAACCCCTCATGATTACCGCGTACAACCTTAAGTTGGCGGACACCCCCTTTGGAGAGACGCACCAGATCCCGGCCCCATCGGCCCCCCGGAATCCGTTCAAGCCTGATATCCTCACCATCGATCGACTCCGGAACGAGTACGGCCTAGTTTAGCAACGGTCTTGGGCATTGGTAGGCGCCGGCCTCCGCTCCGGCACATTTGTCTCATACAAATCAAGCAGTTGTGGCCGGTACGGCCTGCCTCTGGCAATCGGACAGGAATATTGGAAATTACTGTAAAGCTCGTTGGACGCTTCACTACGCCTAGTTGCGAGAGGCATGGTAAACGCGGGCGAATTCGAGGAATTCTTCATACGCTTCATCCAGATTATATCCAAGCTGGTCCGAATGCGTGGACATCCCCTGGTGGAACCACCGGCGCCAGTCACGTATGGTTTCCGGGTCTTCCCGGATCAGCTTCTCAAAGAGCTCGGTTCCCGGGTACGGCGTCACCATGTTGATCTCCACATGATCGGGTTGCGCCTCCATAATGAGCTGCTTTGAGAGTTCCACATCCTCTCTGGTCTCCCCGGGAAAGCCGATCATGAAAAACGCATGGGAGTGGATCCCTGCCTGCCTGAGCAATTTGACCGCCCGCTTCACGTCTTCGTTGGTTTCCCCTTTGTGGATCATGTCCAGGATCCGGGGACTCCCGCTTTCGACCCCTAGGGTCACTCGGCGAAAGTTCGCTTCTCGCATTTTCTGAACAAGCGCCTCGCTGAGCGTGTCAGCCCGAACCCCGCCGGTAAATTCAAAACAGTTGAGGCCGTGCGCCACGATCTGATCAAGCAGCTCCAAGGTGCGCGGCCGATTTACCGTGAAGGTGTCGTCCAGCGCTTTGACCACCCAGCGCCCCGGACGCTCGGCTGAATCCCGGGGCCCCAGCGCAGGATCGGGCGAATTCTCCGCCTCGTTCCTCAGGATCGTTAGCTCTCTAATGATCGACTCGACCGAACGGAAACGCACCGCGCGTCCCCAGATCGTCCTTGAGGCGCAATACGCGCATTGAAAGGGACAGCCTCTGCCTGTGATGATCACTTCGCCGAAATAATCGGATCTGTTGATGAACGAACGATCGGGGATCGGGAGTTCGTCCAAATCTCGGATCAGCGGGCCCCGAGCGTTGACATCAACTCCGCCACGATCCCTCCATGCCAAGGAAGGGATCTGCGCCAACGAGTCGCGGCCGGCCAACGCGTCCAAGACACGAACCAGGGTCACTTCACCTTCGCCGACGGCAGCCATGTCCGCGGAAGTGTAATTGAGGCTCTGTTGGGGAAGGGCGGTGGGATGACTCCCTCCCAAAATGACCGGATAGCCGTGCCTTTTCAGGCGACGCGCCATGATTCGGGCAGTGTCCATGTTGCCGGAATTGCAGGTTATGCCTACCAAATCAGGCCCTGTCGCAAGAATTCTCTTGTCCAGTTCTTGCCACAGCGCATGTTCCGGATCTGCCAGTATCCCAACCATCCGAGGGATGCCTCGGCGCATCACTTGTTCCGGGTCGCCGTCCGAGCCGCCCACCGGTTCAAGGCTCGACACGGAGACATTCTCGCCGTCAATCACAGCGACGTCGTGCTTGCTCCGCTCCCGCACATAAGTCGCGAGACTGAGCAGGTTCAGAGGATAGGTCTTCATCTTCGGCGTGGTAAGGCCGAAGAGCGCGTAAAAAGGTGGGCGTACTAGAACAACTTTCATTGCAACATCAAATATCGCCCCTTGCCCCGTAGGCGCTCAGATAAGGAATGGGCTTCTGTAACAACGAGTGCTCCTCACCCTCCCCCTACTCCCTCCCATCAAGGGAGGGGGGTCCAAAAACCCTCTCCCCTGGCGGGAGAGGGCAGGGTGAGGGGGAATCCTCAGTATCAACGGCCAACCCTATCTTAACGCTTGCGGGACTCATGGGGATTATAGGGACCTGTCGGGGAACTTCTTAAAAAGCTCACAAGCCTTGAACCCTGTTCTAGGCGTCTGGACCGAGGGCGCGGGTCAGCAATTCATGCCATGCCCCACACTCAGTAGCCTTGTCGGGCAGTTTGACCACCTTCCTCGAGCGCTTGAAGTCTACAAGACCCAGCTCGTCCAATCGGCTCAGGGCGCTGCGCACAGCCACTCCTGAGAATAACCGGCTCGGTGGGGTCCCGTCTCCACTGACGCGTTCCTGAGCTATCCGGCTCATATTCTTTGAGATCTCACGTTGACTCGCGCCGTCGGCCAACTCGCCGATCGCAGCGAAGGCCAGCTCGTACACTTCCAGCAAGTCTACGAGAAAGCCCTTCAGTTGTTTCAAGGGCTCGTTATTCTCGTTTGGCTCGCCCGACCACCCTGCCTCCCGGAAAAGCTCCAGCGTTGATTCCAGTATCTGCTCCTCCGGAATGAGCGGATCGACAATGATCTCCCGCGCGAAGAGACGCTTCAGGCGGAAGAACTCTTCTCGCATGGACGGGCTGAATGCTGACGCGTGGCTCTCGTGCTCCAGGAGTATCATCGCGACCAACGCTGCCGACCAGAGGTAGTTCACGAGGGAATTCCGGTAGAATTGAAGGTTAGGACGACCGGTTTCCTGGACAACGTACACCGGTCCCGGTTCCTCCGGGCTCCCGGGTTCCACATCAATAAAGCCTCTCAGACGAAAGATTCCCAGCGCAGCTTGAACCGCCTTCTCCCACTCGTCAAGGGAGTCTGCGAATTCAATTTGGACCCAACGGAGAGCCTGTGAAAAGGTTTCGATTGATGCCTGAAGTTCCCGATGGGTTACCCTCGGTTTTCGAGCACAGACCAAAGCGGAAGAAACGAGATCCACGGGTGTTACGACCCCCGCTCGGACAATCCCGTACATGAGATGGTAGGCGAAATCCTCCACCAATTGCGGGTCTGTCGCGGAAGGGCCCGCTTCCCGCCCGGTGAGTGACTGTAATTTGTTACGAAACCCCTGGTACGATATAGGCTCGTGGAATCGGACGTATATCCTGCCGTAACGCCTTCTAAATATCTTGCGTGCCTGGAGAAAAGAAAGGAGGCTCTCTTTCTCTTTCGCGGCGCCGGAAAGCTCTCTCAGATATGAGGATTCTTCGGGGATTTGCTCATAACCCATAAACGAAGGGACAAACTTCAGGTCTTCGACCGCGCCGTCATCCACCGCTTGCAGGAGGAAGCGGAGGAGCCCCAAGCGTGGTGGGAGCAACTTGCCGGTGCGGCTCCGCCCTCCTTCCATGTAGAATTTTATGTTGGACTGCTGGCGTAACAGCACCTTTATGTACCCCGCGAAGACTTGCGTATACAGCTCCAAACCCACAAACGTCCTCCGCAGGGAAAAGGCCCCTCCATTGCGAAGTATGGGTCCCACGGGCCAGAAGAACAAATTCTTGCCTGCCGCCACATACGGGACCGGCATGTAGTTCACAAAGATTAGCCAGCAGCCCAGCAGGTAGTCCATGTGGCTCTTATGACACGGCACGAACACGAGAGAGCCTTTCTCGTTCACTTTCTTGAGGTTCTCAAACTGCTCCGGTTTCGTGTCAATGCCGTCAAACACGTGCTTGAAAGTCCACTTGAGGATGTAATAGAGAAAGTGGTGGATTTGCAGGTGCGGGTCCGCGGCTATCTCCTCAACGTATGATTCGGCCTTTTTCCGAAGTTTTTCCGGGGAACTCTGCTCCTTGGACAGGAGTTCGGACATGGTTTCCTGCACCGCGGGTTCTCGGAGGACTTGCTCCTTGATTTCAGTCTTTGTCAACCTTTCAGGGCCTCGGCTCACCCGAATGCGCGCATTAACGGACTCAATGAGATCCTTGCGCAGCTCGAAGGGGAGTTCTTCCCACGACCTCTCCGCGCCGAACTCCTCAAAGCAACCAAGCAGCGGAATTGGCGTTCCTATGAGCAGCTCCGGCGCGGTCCACCTCCGAAACGCCAGCAAGAGTCTTCTGAGCGCGCCGGGTCTGTCAGGGTCCCCCAGAAACGTTTCCCAGAACGGTCGAATGGCGCGCCGAGGAGTCCGGTCATAGAGAATCACAAGGGGGACTATAGATATGCATCCGGTTACGCGTCCCTGGAGGTCGAGTATGATCCGAATAGGGTCACGATCCGGATGCACGTACCGGTCCCGGAATCCCGCATCATCCACCAGGAACGTAACCCCCGCCGCTCCCCGATCCATCACCTGCTTAAGCGCTTCTCCTTCATGCGGCGCGCCTTCCGGCCGCTTGCCTAACACTGCCTCGCATCGGTTTCGTGCGATCTGGAAGAGCTTTCTCAACGAACCGGTAACGAAGAGCGGCCGCCCGAGCACAAATCCGGGAATGGGAAGTCCAAGGCGGCAAAAGCGCATCCTCAGGAAATGAAGATCGTAAAGGCTGCGATACTTCATGGCGTAGATAACCGGTCCCATCTTGGCCAGATCCTGGATCTGTTCCACTATGTGATCTTCGATCCGGACCCTGGAAGAGAGGAGCGGGATAAGCTTACGCAGTATCCACGGGGGCTCTTCGTCGAGCACCGCGGCCAAGTGGCGATACTGACCTCCTCGTAGGTATTCGGGCACGGTCAGGCAATCCGATGGGTGGCTCATGAACACAAACCCCGAATTTCTTTCAGATTAGGTCCTCTGCTCAAACTTGCTCACTTGGGCGCCGGAGAACCTCGGAGAGGCCCCGGTTGGCCCCCTTCCCAGGATACTACTGGAACTTCCGGCGGGTCAAAAGCCTTTTGGTCACCTGGGCGATGAAAGGCGCCACTGGGTGAGAGAGGGACCGGCCGGGGCGAGATACAAACGGCGGTTCGCAGAAAAAAGTTCTTTGCACGTCTCTGAGTTGTGTTAAAATTTTTATTTTTCTGTAACAATTATCGGAAGTTCATCAATGGGCAAAACCGTCTTCTTCGCCCCGGTCTTGGTGTTGGTGATGTTTGGAGGGTCTTCGGCCCTAGCCGCCGCTGCCGACCAAGAGTACCTGGGCTATTATGAGCAGGGCGAATTTGCCCTGCGCGTCCAGAAATGGGACCGCGCCATCGAGCTTTTTACTAAGACGATCGAGAAAAACCCGCAGTTTTTCGTTGCTTACCACAATCGGGCGATCGCGTATTCCAAGAAGGGAGAATACGATAAGAGCATTGCCGATTTGAAGAAAGCGGTGGAGCTCAATCCTGATTATCCTGACGCGTATGGCCTGATGGGACTGGTATTCGAAATCAAGAAGGACTACGCATCCGCGCTGAAAGCCTACCAGGAGGGCCTCAAGAGAGAGAAACGGGACGAACTCAAGAAGATACTCCAGCGATGGATCAAAGAAATTGAAGGAAAGATGAAAAAACAAAAATGACCTCTCTCCGGTGATTGCTTTTCGGAAGAGTTTACTTTAGAGAGAGGAAGAGGTAGGAACCCCACAGCAGCGCAGACTCCAGGGTCGCGTCCTCCTCGGGGACATAGGCATAGGGGAGCGCTGCATAAAGCGGTTGAGTTTGGACGTCGCCGGTGGTAACATCGGCGAATTATATAGTTTGCTCGGCTCGAATCCGGCAAAAGTGAAGCGAAAGGAGGCTCTTTCACATGCCTACTGTCGAAATCGAAGGGAAAACCTTCGAGGTGGACGAGGACGGGTTCTTGCAAGACCCGGAACTCTGGAACGAGGAAGTGGCTCGGCTCTTCGCCAAGTTGGAAGGAATCGATGAACTGACCGACGAACACTGGAAGGTCATTCATTACCTGAGGAATTACTACCTCGAGTTCAACATCGCCCCGATGATCCGGAAGCTCTGCAAAGACACCGGCTTCAAGCTAAAAAAGATCTACGAGCTTTTCCCGTCGGGCCCGGCCAAAGGCGCGTGCAAGCTCGCAGGACTTCCCAAACCTACGGGGTGCGTTTAAGTGCGGCCGAGAGCCCCTCGGGGCTCTCTCCGCTCCACATCCGAATCTTCTTTACCCTCTGACCATACTTGCCGGGAATGAGCGCGCCGACAGTTGCCCAGGCGCAAATGCCGGAGCGTTTTCTTGTATTCCGTAAGACAGAGTGGGAGGTGGATTTGTGCGCGCTGAACCGCCGGCCCCAAGGGGCCCGATGCCCCCCACCGACCGCCCTTGAAAAATCCCGCGGCCACAGAAATTACTGGTCGGACTTCCCTCTTACGCGCGCGGCTCGTTGTCTTTCGCGGAGCACTTGCTGGAGAATGGCGGCCTGAGCCTGGGCTTCTATGTTCAGCCTCTCAGCGGCCCTTCCGAGCTGCTGGATCTTCCTCTGTATTTGAGAGAGGCGTCGCCTACAGTCGAGCAGGTCCACCTGATTGATCCTGTTGATATTCCCCCGCACATCACGGAGATTGAGCAACCCGTTGTCGATACAGCGCCGTGTCTCCTTGAGCTCGCGTTGCAAAATTTCCTGACTTATTTTGAGGAAATTCTGATCGATTTGGAGAGTGCTGGGGGCTGAGCTCCTTTCCTGCGCAAAGGAACATGGTTCGCCTATGAGAAGGGACATGCTGAGGGCCGCTATGACAAAGGCCGGTCGGTGTCCGCGCAATTCCGTTTCTCTCCTGCTCCTGGACAAATTCTCCGGAGACTTGGAAACCATGACCTGTTTCTAACGCAGGGTGCCCATTCTCCTCTCCAGGAGGGCCCTATTAATCCTATATTGGATCAAGGAAATATAGTAATCACCCTGCGCCTGCGCCAGTTCCCTCTGCGCGTCGAGCACTTCGGTGTACGTGGCGACCTGTTCCTTGTACCGCTCCCGGTTGATCCGGAAGCTCTCCGTTCTGAATTCCACCGCCTTCTTGTTGTTGAATATGTCGCTCTCGGAACGCTTCATATCCGCGTACGCCTGTTTGACGTCTTGCATGATCTGCTCGACAAGCAACTCCCTTGCCACAAAGGCCTTGGCCTGGGAAGCGCGGCGCTCCTTGACCGTCTCACGGGTTCGAAACATGTCCAAGGTCCAGGCTGCAATGCCTTTGACGCTCCAATCGTTGACGGCTTCCGGATCAAAGGGGTTCCAGTCATCGTTCATCCGCGTCCCGCTCACCTGGATGTTTATCTGGGGGATCAGGTCTGCTTGCGCGGCCTTCACGAGCGACAATGCCTGTTCCACCGAGATGTTTGCCTGCCTGATTTCTATGCGGTTGCCCGCCGCTGTGCGGTAAATCTCCGGTATGCCGTATGGCGAAGGGATATAGGCCATATCCTCCACGATCTGGGTTGGGGTTTCCTGGGGATAACGGAGCAAGAAATTAAGAGCCGCCCGATATCGTTCGATATCCGTTTGCGCTTGTGTTTTTTGAATCCTTGCCTGGGCGAGCTGACCCTCCGTGGAAAGCACATCGACTTTCGGCACCACTCCCGCCTTGTAAAACTCCATCGTCTGGTTTCTCAGGGATTCAAGTGCAATGATGGACTGATTGGCCACTTCCAGGAGTTTTTGAGATTGCAGTAACTGGTAATAGGCTTCGTAGACGTCCAAGATCAGGTCTTGCCTGGTCACCTCGAGCTGAAGTTCTTGGAAATCAACGCCCAATCTAGCGTATTTGTAGTTATTGAGGAGTTTGCCCGCAGTGAATAATGGCTGGGTCAAGGTCGCGTTCAATAGGAACGTGCGGTACGGATCGATCCGGTAGGGATAGTCGCTCATGACCTGATCCCTGAACCCCGCGGCCAGAGTGCCCGGAGTTGTTACAATGGATGCGGCGCGGGCGTCCTGGGATCCCGCGAAGGCTTGGATGTTGCCGGCCTGCTGATATCTGTTCGCCTCCGCGATGTATTGGAGATCGAGGGTGGGAAAGAAGTCTGAGTAAGCTTCTCGGCGCTGATGTTCTTTTTCCTGGATTGACAGCCGCCCCTCCGCCATACGGAGGTTTCGCGCCAGAGATATAGCCACCGCGTTGCTAATCGATAGGCGCGGCGGCGCGGCGGCGCGCTTGGCGGGTGGGGCTTCTCGTCCCGCGCCGTCGGCGATGAGCGATCCCGCGATCAGGAGCGCCCCGGTCAGCGCCACCAGGAACAGCTCATTGCGCCCGGGTTTACCACGATCCATACCCTCAATCCTCCTTGAAAACAACCTCTGCTCGGCGTGTCCCGGAACCGCAGAGGCCAAAGGCGCAATCACTCCCGGATGGGAAATCGTTTGTCGCTTCGCGGCCGCTTCTCCGATTCCCCGCGGCTTCTCGGGATGCGCCCTAAATCATCATTCTGGCGAAAACCTTCGCGTTCCCCATGAGGTTCTCTATGGAAATCCGTTCATTCGGCGCGTGGGCGCACTGCACAATCTTCTCCCACACAACAGCGGGTAAGCCCCTCTTGCGGAAGAACGCCGCCACTGTCTGCCCTCCGATCCCCACAGGACGAGCCTGCACCCCGTAGACCTCCTGAACCGCCTGCGCCAGAGCCAGCACAACCGGCGCGTCCGCGGGGGTTGGCGGGGGGGCCTGGAACTTCATGTGCTCTTCCAGGAAAATCTCCACGCCGAATCGCTCGCCTACCTCTGCCGCGACCGAGCGCATTTCAGCAAGCACCGATGTCAGCGAGATATCGGGAAGAACCCGGCAATCCATATAGAAAACGTCATCACCGGGGATTGTGTTGATGTTCGGAACGTTGGCGTCCTTTCTGGTGGGCTCGAAGGTGCTCGCCGGAGGACTATAGAAGCCGTTCTGTTCAGGAAATCGCCTTGCCAAGGCATTGTCGAGTTCGACGATGAGATGGGCCGCGGCCCTGAGCGTATTCTTGGTCCGGTGGGGAGCGCTTGCATGGCCCTGCCGACCTCTCACCCTGAATTTCACCTGTAGAAGGTGCTTTTCAGCAACCTCCAGGTGATCGCCGTCTTCGCTCCCCGCGTCCGGCACAAGTATCAGATCGTCCGGCTTGAAGAGGTCCGGACGCTGGTTCAGGACATAGTCCAACCCCAGCAAGCTTCCCGTCTCTTCGTCGGAAACGAGGGCCAGGCCCACATTGATCCCGAAACCACTCGTTTCTTTCACCGCGCGTGCGGCAAAAATGCTGGCCGCAAGCGACTGACCATTGTCCTCCACCCCTCGACCGTAAAGGAATCCATCCTTCACCAACGGCTTGAATGGATCAGAATCCCAGAGGCTCGGATCCCCGGGAGGCACCACGTCGATGTGAGTCAAAATCCAGAGCGTTCGAGAGGTATCCTTTCCGTGAAAGAGAGCCAGAAGATTGGGCCTCACACCGTCGGGCACACGGTCATCGGGCGCATGGACTTCCACCTCCGAATCAGGATTGAGCGAGCGCACCATCTCCCGAACCACGTGATACTTCTCCATTTCGCCCTGTCCCTGATTTGTGGGGCCAAGGGCAGGAATAGAGCAGATATGGATGAGGAAGCGCAGGCACTCGTCCCGCAGCTCCTCCACCCGTCGGGAGATTTCTGGGAAAGACACCCTTCCTCCTGACAAAGAAAAACGTCCGCCATTCCTGAAAACAGAGCTGGAGCTTGCTATCTTAGTGGAATCATTCGACAGGTGTCAAGGGAGAAAACCGTGGGACTACGGCGTATAGAGGAAGAACCGTGACCTAAGCCGGTCAAAGGCCTCCAAGTCGTCCGCCCATTCTCTCTCCATGTCGAGCGCCGAGCGGCCTTGCTCCAGATCGAGCCGCACTTTGGAGCTGCCGGTGATCACGTCCACAGGCAGCTTGTCGTAGACATACTCGTACGGCGGAGAGGACCACGAGAAGTCATGTGGATGGAGCTTAATGATCGCTGCCAACAGAGCCAAAGTGGCACGGTACGGCCGATAAATGTCCCGCGCGGTCACATGGATCTGGAAGCCGTGACAGACCTCATTTACCCACTTATTGAACGTGGGCCGAAACGCGGTCTCTCGGAGAACAGCGCCGACGAGCGCTTGATCTTCAATGTTGTCGATTATCGCGCCCTGGTGAAGATAAGGCGCGCCGAATAACTCGAAAGGCCTCGTGGTTCCTCGACCTTCCGAGAGATTGCAGCCTTCCAGTATCACTTGGCCCGGGTATACGTTCGCGGTATCCAAGAGCGGCATGTTCGGAGACGGCAGGACCCAGGGGAGACCTGTTTGATCGAAATAGGCATCCCTTCGCCAACCTTCCATTGCTATCACTTCGACCCGGGGCCCGATGCCGTAGACCTCGTTATAGAGAGTCATCAGTTCCCCGAGCGTCAGGCCGTGCCGCATGGGAATCGGGTGCGGGCCCACAAAGGACGCGAACTCCGGCTCCAGGAGATTGCCTTCAATATCTTTTCCATTGATCGGATTCGGCCGATCCAGAACGACCAGACGTTTCCGGTGGGTCGCGCACGCTTCCATAAGATACAGAACCGTCGTCGCGAACGTGTACACGCGAGCGCCCACGTCTTGAATGTCCACAAGGACGGTGTCCACCTCGTCGAGCATGTGCGGCAAAGGTCTTCTCGTTTCCGAGTAAAGGCTGTGAATGGGCAACCCCAGGACCGGATGGGTTGAGTGCTCGGTTTCGTTCATGTTGTCTTGCTCGGCCCCACCAACGCCGTGCTGCGGCCCAAAGAGCTTTACCAATTTGCCGGGAAAGGCCCTGGCAATCTGTTCGGGGGCGGGGCGCAGGGATGCGTCCACTGATGCCTGATTATACAGAAGACCCAGTCGTCCTGCGCGACCCAGTAAGTCAGGGCGCTCAATTATCCGTTCAAGCCCGGTCTTGACCATAGGACGCCTCTTCTCCATCTATTCAGGGGACGTTATACCAGAGAAATGGAACCATGAGGCATATTCCGGTGTCAGTGCGTCTATTGACACCTCTTGAGGCCGGGTCTATGGTGACGCCGCTTTGCCAAGCCTTGGTTTCGGCCTTGAATGGGTTTAGGGTCGTGCGCTTGAACAAACGCCCGAAACGACGGGCTTCTGATTGAGTGAAGAGGCCGCCGACTCGAATTTCGGTGTGGAGGGACTTCCGATTGATTATCACCGGTGTGCGAAGCCGGATTTCTCCGCGGAGGCGCCCGGACCTTGAGTAAAGCGCACCTGTACGTGTTGGCTGCTGTCTTGACGGCGCTGGGCCTCGGCATTTTCATCTACAAGGTCTACGTTTTGAACTTGCCTCTCAGTCCCCGCACCCGGTCAGAGGTCTGGAATGTGGAGGCGAGCATCTCGTTCACAGCCAAAGGCGGTCCGGTCAAACTGTCCATGTTCGTGCCGACGAGCACCCGAGGATACGGGCTGGTGGACGAGCATTTTATCTCCAGTGGCTACGGGCTGGTGACCGTGATGGAAAACGGTAACCGTCGCGCCACGTGGTCCATTCGCAACGCGAGCGGTAAACAGAGCCTCTATTACAGGGCGGGCCTGGTGAGGGTTCGCACCAAGGCCCCGCTCCTGGAAACCGAGCGCCCCAAAATCGAAGCTCCCGAGCTGAACGAAGCCGCGCTTCAGGCCGCAAAGGCTTTGATCGCGGAGATCCAGGCCAAGTCCGCGGACACGCCCACCATGGTCGCTGAATTAATAAAGCGTCTGAACAGGCCCGAGCCCGATGAGAACGTCAAGTTGCTCCTGGGCCCGCAACCCACCCTGAAAAAGAAGGTCCAGGTCGCGGTGAACGTGCTCTTGGTCGCGGATATTCCCGCGCGAATGGTTTCGGGAGTGCGCTTGGAATCGGAGAAATATGAATTTCCCCAAAAGGCGCCCTGGCTCCGCTGGCTTGAAGTTCACCATAAGAAGCAATGGATCTCCTTTGACCCTCTGAGAGGCAAGTCGCCCGTTCCCGATGACTGGCTGCGCTGGTGGCGCGGGCCGGAGCCGTTGGTCCACCAAGAAGGCGGAGACAAGCTTCGGGTGGTCATGTCCGTGAGCCCTCGAATCGAAGAAGGGGTTGTCTCCGCGGTGCGTCGAGGAGAGATCTCGGAACCCGTGCTGCTCCGGTTTTCCCTCTTCAGCCTCCCGGTGAGAACTCAGGCTGTGTATCGGGTATTGCTCTTGGTGCCGGTCGGCGCTCTCTTACTCGTGTTCCTGCGAAACATGATCGGTATTCGGACATTCGGCACCTTCATGCCGGTTCTGATCGGGCTTTCTTTTCGGGAGACGGGGCTGCTCTGGGGGATTGTCCTTTTCTCAGCGTTGGTGGCGTTGGGACTCGGCGTGCGGTTCTATCTGGAGCATCTGAAATTGCTGGTTGTTCCACGGCTTGCAGCGGTGCTCACCGTGGTGGTGCTCTTGATGGCCGCGTTCAGTTTGCTGACCCACCTCCTGGGACTCCCTATGGGGCTATCCGTGGCGCTTTTCCCTATGGTGATCCTCACCATGACCGTGGAACGCATGTCGGTAGTCTGGGAAGAGCGAGGCTCCACCGAGGCTTTGATCTCAGGAGTGGGGAGCCTGATCACCGCGGCGCTGGCCTTCCTTGTCATGAATGTGAAGCTTGTGGAGCACCTGGTCTTTGTCTTTCCGGAACTACTGCTCGTGATTCTCGCAATCACGCTCCTTATGGGCCGATACACAGGTTATCGCCTGGCGGATCTCTATCGGTTCAGGGCCCTCGCGAAGAGCTGAAGTCATGACTAACCTGATCCGACGACTCAGGGAACGAGGAGTGCTCGCGATCAACCGGAGGAACGCGCAGTACACGCTCATATACAACCGTCGCGGTCTATACCCCCTCGTTGACGACAAGTTGCTCACAAAACAGCTCGCTCAGGCCAATGGCATCGCTGCGCCGGAACTCTACGGTGTCATCGAAGTGGAGGGCCAGGTGGAGCACCTCCCCGAGATCGTCAGGGACCGCGAGGGCTTCGTTATTAAGCCTGCGCATGGGAGCGGAGGAGAGGGCATTCTCGTGGCGCTGGGCCAAATCAACGACAAGTTCAGAAAGCAGGACGGCCGCATCATCACCCTCGATGAACTGAATCATCACGTTTTCAGTCTATTGAGCGGTCTTTACAGCCTGGGTGGGCAGCCGGACCGGGCTCTGATCGAGTACCGAGTGGAATTCAATCCTATCTTTGAGTCTATCAGCTACCAGGGAGTCCCGGACATCCGAATCATCGTCTTCCTGGGGGTCCCGGTCATGTCCATGGTGCGTCTGCCCACCCGGATGTCCGAAGGAAAGGCGAACCTTCATCAAGGCGCCATCGGCGCGGGCATCGATATAGCGACAGGCCGAACGCTCGGAGCGGTCTGGGGAAACCAGCCCGTGAACGAACACCCTGACACGGGCCGCGCTCTCGCCGGTGTGCAAATCCCGGACTGGGAAAAATTATTGGAATTGGC
This sequence comes from Deltaproteobacteria bacterium, assembly GCA_016875095.1. Classification (GTDB taxonomy): domain Bacteria; phylum Desulfobacterota; class Desulfomonilia; order Desulfomonilales; family Desulfomonilaceae; genus VGSG01. The sequence continues at coordinate 109,017 of VGSG01000003.1, read as the reverse complement.
CGCGCGTTGCCACGAGCTGACCGGATTGGGGTATCAAGGCGTGGACATAGTCCTGGACAGGGACAAGGGCCCACTAGTCCTTGAACTGAACGCCCGACCGGGCCTCAATATCCAGATAGCCAACAAAGCCGGCCTCCTCCCGAGACTGCGAAAGGTGGAGGCCGAACACGATACCCTCACGAGCATTGCGGAACGGGTGGCGTATGCGCGGGAGCATTTCGCGGTCTCTGCGGCCTAAAGTGGCAACCTCTCCGAATTCGAATATTTTTGCCAAACATTTTGTCCGAGTCGAGGCAGCTTAAGACCGTTAATCCCACAAAAAGGGAATCTCGTGGATGAAGAACCCAACGCGGGGAGGGAGCGCTCCATGAAGCAACCGACCATGACCGCGGCCGAAGCCCTTACGCTGCTCAAGGACGGAAATAGCCGGTTCGTCAACGACCGCGTCGAAGGGCCTCGACGGACGCCACGAGACAGGATCTCAACCGCTCGCGAAGGCCAGAAGCCTCTGGCGGCAATCGTCTCGTGCGCTGATTCCCGGGTCCCTCTAGAGCTGGTGTTCGATCAGGGCATTGGGGACCTCTTCGTCTTACGCGTAGCCGGAAATGTGTGCTCACCGGAGATTATCGGCTCTGTCGAATACGCAATGCTTCACCTGGGCACGCCGCTGGTGGTTGTGCTCGGGCACTCCCGATGCGGCGCCGTGACCGCGGCTGTGCAGGCCGCGGCCGTTCACCACAATCTGGCGCCGCTTATGGAAAAAATCCGTCCCGCTTTCGAAAGGGCGCTGGACAAACACACAGGATTGGATGAGCCGGCTCTCCTGCGCGAAACCATCAAGGAGAATGTCTGGTTCCAGATCGAAACGCTCTTCCGGTCCAGCAGCGCTACTAGAGACGCTGTGAAGCGCGGAGGCCTCGAAGTGACAGGCGCGTTTTACGATATCGAGCACGGGACGATCACATGGCTCGGCAATCATCCGCAACAGGCCGAATTCCTCTCCTGATCTTTGCTTCTCTTTTGCAAAACCCGGACACTGTGTCGTTATGTTTCATCATGGCTCCAATCAAGGGCGTGCGCACAGGAGGCTCACGCAGTGAAACAGCTCTCGCGGCCGCCACAGATCAGCGGGCTCTGCGATCAGTTGATCGAATTGCCGAGATTGATCGATGAGGCGCCTATCGGCATTCTCGTGGTGGATCCTGATCAACGCGTGATTCTGATGAGTCGCGCGGCGCCGGAAACCCTCGAACAAGCGGCGTTCGCTGGCGCCTGATTGGTGCATCGGCATGGATTCAGAGGTGCTTCTGGTTGACGAAGAAGAGCAGTTCCTCAAGACCCTGGCGAGGCGGCCGGAGCTGAGCGGCTTTGCGGTCAGGACAGCTACTGCGGCCGGGGAAGCCTCTGGATTTCTTCAAAGCCAACGCGTGCATGTGGTGGTATTGGGCGTGCCTGATGAAGGGGAGGGCTTCCTGGAGTTGTTGCGGGAGATCAAGGCGGCCAAACCGGCCGCGGAGGTGATCATGCTCACGAACGAGAGCTCGGTGGATTTTTCCTTGCGAGCCATGAAATTGGGAGCGTATGATTGCCTTCAAAAACCCACCGACATCACGAAGCTGGCGGAACAGATAACAGAGGTGGCGCGACGCAAGAGGGCTCGCGCCGCCTCGGTTTCAAAAGAATAAGAGAGGTCGTCGGAATGGAAGCCACAAAGGTAAAGAACCTGATGGTTCCTGTTGACGAGTATATCACCATATCCGAGGACGCAACGCTCTACGAAGCGGTCCTGGCCCTGGAAGAGGCGTGCGGCAACTACGAAACCAGATCCGCGCCGTTCAGGGCGGTGCTGATCCGGGACAAGAGCGGCACGGTCATCGGCAAGATGGGTTTCTTGGACGTGATCCGCTGCCTGGAGCCCGCGTACACGGAGATGGGAGACCTGAGGAAACTCTCCGGGTACGGGCTCAGCGCTGAGTTCCTTAAGTCCATGCTCGGCAAATATGAGTTGTGGAAGCAGCCTCTAGAGGACCTGTGCCGCAAGGCCTCGGAACGCAAGGTGGGCAAACTGGTCTCCTCTCCTCTGGAAGGAGAGGTCGTGGACCAGGACGCTTCGCTGAATCAGGGCATCCACCAACTTATCCTCGGGCATCATCAATCGCTGCTGGTCACGTCCAAAGGTGAGGTCGTGGGGATCTTACGTTTGGCGGATGTGTTCACGGAAGTGGCCCGCAGAATGAGGGCCTGCATGGTTTAGCATTAGCACATTTCGAGCATGGGCAGCATGCTAGAAGAAGTCAGGATATGACAGCCGACGTGTTGACTTCTGCGCAGTCAAGAATTGACTGGACACGTCTGATCGCGATGTTGGTCGGTGTCGGTCTTTTCGGAGTGATATATTACTCGCCCCCCTGGCCCGATGCGATTGACCCGGTCGGGAAGCATTTTGCTTTGTCGGAACAGGGCAAAGGGGCGCTGGCCGTGTTTGCGCTTGCCGGCGTCTGGTGGGTTTTCGAGGTGGTGCCGATCGGCGTCACGAGCCTGGTGATCGGGATAACGCAGGCGCTGTTCATGATTCGGCCTGCCAAGGTTGCTTTCAAGGATTTCATGGACCCTTCGGTCCTCTTCATATTCGCTTCGCTCGTGATCGGCATCGTCTTCACAAAGACAGGCCTGACCAAGCGCCTTGCCTACAAGATGCTGGCTTTGATCGGCGAGAAGACCACGAGGATATACTTGGGAGTCTTTGTGTTGTGTGCGCTCCTAACCCATGTGATGGCGCACACGGGCGTAGCGGCCACGGTCTACCCCCTGCTTCTTGCCATATACGGACTTTATGGTGAGGGCGACAAACCCACCAAGTTCGGTAAGGGCCTCTTCATCGGCATGGCTTACGTGTGTGGCGCGGGGAGTATCATCACGCTGCTCGGCGCGGCCCGCGGTATTGTGGCTCTCGGATTCTTCAAAGAGATGGTAGGCAAAGACGTGAGCTTCTTCGAGTTATCCTACTACATGGCGCCCGTAGGCTGGCTCATGGTCTTCCTGCTCTGGGGCTTTTTCGTGATTTTTTTCAGACCTGAAAAAGCCGTGATCCCCGGCCTTAAGGAACGCGTGCAAGAACTGAGCGTGGATCTCGGTCCCATGACAAAGAACGAGATCATTGCGCTGATTATAGTTATCGCGGCGATTGTGGTCATGTCATTGCAGGTCATGATTCTGCCGCTTCAGCAACTGGACAAGTCGGCTATCTTTCTCATTTCAACGGTTCTTTTCTTTGTGTTCAAAATTCTGGATCTCAGCGACCTGGAAGTAATTCCTTGGAACATCATCCTGCTCTTCTCCGGCGCCATGAGTATCGGTTTCTGTCTGTGGGAGACCGGCGCTGCCCAGTGGCTCGCTGTCAACTGGCTGGCGATGTTCCAGAAGGCGAACTGGTTCATATTTGTGCTGAGTATCGCTTTCTTCGTGATGGTGATGACCAACTTCATCATGAACGTCGCCGCCATAGCCATATCGCTTCCGGTGGCGCTCGTAATCGCTAAGTACTTGGGCGTGGCCCCGGAAGTGGTGATGTTCGCCTCTCTGGTTACAGCGGGCATGCCGTTCCTTCTCCTGGTGGGCGCGGCTCCTAATGCCATCGCCTATGATTCAAAACAGTTTACTGGTGGGGAGTTTTTCATGTATGGCATTCCTGCGAGTGCGATGCTGATGGTGGTCATTGGGTTGGCCGCGGCGGTGATTTGGCCCATAATGGGTATGCCCATCACGATCAAATGAGCCCGCTGACGCCGGGGCGCCCTGGATCGCTTACGAAACTGGGACGAGAGAGGAACGCGCTATGAGACGCCATTTGCCGATTATGGCCCCCGATGATTCGTCCGAAGAGCCGAAGCCAGAGAAGCCGCCGCTTCAAAAGAAAAAAGGGAGCGCCTCCGCTTACGGGGCCACGTTCATCATTATGCTGGGGCTCTGGTGCGTCCTGTCCGGAAAATTCGACCCCTTTCACCTGGTGTTGGGCGTACTTTCGTGCGCGCTCGTGTCGTATTTTTCCGCGGACCTCCTCTTCGCCGCACCCGTGACTGGAAGAACCTTCCGGATAGGTTTCGGTTTTGTGCGGTATCTACCCTGGCTGCTGTATGAGATTTTGCTATCTGCTCTGCATTTATTATATCTTTCGTTTCACCCCCGGATGCCGGAATTGATCGACCCGCAGGTGCTCCAATTCCGGACCCGTTTGAAGGACGAACTGGCTCAAGTGACCTTTGCCAATTCGATCACTCTGACGCCGGGGACAATCACGATCTACGTCGATTTTCATCGGGATTTCAGCGTGCACGCCATCGACCGTGTTACTCGGGACGCCCTGCCTGGGGAGATGGAGCGACGCGTCGCCCGGGCCTTTGGGGAGGAGTAAAGGGTGAACGACTTTTTCCTGGGATGCAGTCTATTTCTGGGTGGCCTGATGATGCTTTCACTTTACCGGGGGATTTTCGGTCCCACGGTGCCGGACCGGATGATCGGCGTGAACGCCATCGGGACCAAGACGACGGTGTTGCTCATTTTGATCGGCCTGCTGTATCACAGGCTGGACATGTTCGTTGACATCGCGCTGGCCTACGCTCTGTTGAATTTCATCGCGGTCCTCGCTGCCGCCCGGTATTTTCAGAAGCGGAAAGGGCTCCATTATGAAAAACCCTATTAGCGGCGGGAGGTCCGGCGCTCCAATAAGAGGAGGAGTATGGTGATCGCTCTGATAGTCATCGTTTGCGTGGTGGCCGGGCTGGTGTTTTTCGCGGGCGGGACTTTGGGTCTCCTGCGTTTCCCCGACTTTTATTCACGCCTGCATCCAGCCGGCAAGCTGGACACCATGGGGGCGTTGCTGGTCATTCTCGGGCTGGCCATTCATCAACTGTTTCCTGTGACCCTGGGTTCCGCGCTGACCGGTTTGAAGTTGATATTGATCGTGGTTTTCGTTTTTCTAGCCAGCCCTACGGCCACCCACGCCATCGTGGACGCCGGGTTCCGGGCGGGCCTGGAGCCCTGGAAGAAAGGAGATCCGTGGAGGTAGGCCCATGATCTGGCAACTAGACCTGCTCATACTGACCCTAGTGGTCTTCTGCGGGATCGGCGCCATCATGATCCGGGACCTTCTTGGAGCGGCCATTCTGTTCGGCGCGTACAGTTTCATGATGTGCCTCCTCTGGACAATCATGGGGGCCGTGGATGTGGCCTTCACAGAAGCCTCGGTGGGGGCCGGGGTCAGCACGGTCTTTTTCGTGGCCGCCGTGTATCACACCACCCGGAGGACGAAGGATTGAAAACCCTGGGACTGATCATTGTCGTGCTGGTGGGAGCGGTCCTGGTCTATGCCACAGTCGATTTTCCCCCGTTCGGGGACCCTGCTTCTCCAGCGAGCCTCCACGTCTCGCCTCGGTACATTGAGAAGACGGTGGAGGAAACCGCGGTGCCCAATGCGGTGACCTCGGTGCTGGCCGATTACCGTGGCTTCGATACCATGTTTGAGACCACAGTGATTTTTTCCGCGGGGGTGGCGTGTTTCCTGCTCTTACGAGTATCTCGGCGCCGACCGCCGGCCTCCCGGCAGTACCGCCACCGGTTGACCGGGTTGACCTTCCGGGTCAAGGATGGGAGGGAGATTTCCCTGCCCTTGCGGGACTTCGAACCGTTGGACAGCATCTGGACGCCCCATGATTTCATCATCGAAAAGGTTTGCCGCTATCTGATCCCCTTCATCCAGCTCTTCGGCCTGTACGTCATCGCCCACGGACATGAAAGCCCCGGCGGGGGGTTTCAGGGGGGCGTGATCCTCGGGGCGAGCATTATCCTGCTTTCTGTCTCCCACAACCTGCGGACCGCCCTGCAGCGTATGGGGGAAAAGGCCAGCGCCCTTTTCAGCCCCTTCGGAGTGCTGATCTACGCCGGGACCGGGGCCCTATGTCTAGTCCTGGGATATAACTTTCTGGACTATCAGGCCCTTGCCGCCCTGCTGCCGGGAGGACCGATCATGGCTCGATCCCATGGGATCTTCCTCGTTGAGGTGGGAGTGGGCATGGCGGTCATGGGTACCATGGTCTGGATCTTCAAGAATCTGGCCTCATTGGGCCGATATGACGAGGGGTTGTAGGCCGTGGAAGAATTCCTCCGTCTGATCATTGGGAAATACAACTACTGGATCTACATCACGCTGATGATGATCGGCCTCTACGCGATGATCGCCAAGAACAACCTGGTGAAAAAGATCGTGGGCATGAACATTTTTCAGACCGCGATCATCCTGTTCTACATTTCCACCGGGGTCAAGAAGGGGGCCACTATTCCGATCATCGAGCACAGCCACGACGCCGCCCACCAGGCAGTTCGAGCGGCCGATTACATCAACCCCCTGCCGCACGTCCTGATGCTCACCGCCATTGTGGTCTCGGTGGCCACCCTGGGCGTGGCCCTGGCCGTTGCCATCAAGGTTTATCATCGTTACTTGACCCTGGAAGAAGACGAAATCCTAAAGCAGATTCGAGAACCATGAGCGAACACTATCCCGCCCTTCTGGTCATACTCCCCCTGTTGGCTTCTTTTTTCATCAGCGCCGCCGGCTGGCTCCGTCCGGCGTGTTGTTTCCCGCTCGCCGTGGCCGCCCTGGGCGCAAGCCTTCTGGTTTCTTTGGGGTTACTGAGCATCGTGATAGGCGGCGGACCGGTTTCCTACCGGCTGGGAGGCTGGGCGCCACCCTGGGGCATCTGCTATCAGGTGGATCACCTGAACGCGCTGGTCTTGGCCGTGGTTTCCGTGGTGGGCTTCATCAACCTGACGGCGGCCCGAACTCATGTGAAAAAGGACTTCCCGGAGAGAGCCGGCCCATTTTATACGCTCTATGTGTTGTTCGTGACCGGGCTGCTGGGGATGGTGGTTACCGGCGACGCTTTCAACCTGTACGTGCTTTTAGAAATCGCCGCAATTACCGGTTATGCCCTGATCGCCATGGGAAAAGGCCGAGCGCCGCTATCCAGCCTCAATTACATCTTCATGGGTACTATCGGGGCGTGCTTTTATCTCCTCGGGGTCGGCTACCTGTACATCGTCACCGGTTCGTTGAACATGGAGGATATCGCCCGCTTACTGCCGCCCCTCCACGGGTCTAAAGTGGTAACCGTGGCCTTTGTGATTATGATGGTCGGAATATGGCTCAAGATGGGTTTCTTCCCGCTCCATGCCTGGCTGCCAAACGCCTACACCTATGCGCCCTCTCCTGTGAGCAGCCTGGTGGCCCCCCTGATGACCAAGGTGATGGTTTACGTCATGATCCGCATGGTCGTGACCGTCTTCACGGTCGATTACGCCTTCGGGGTCCTCGGGTTGAACGAGGCGGTGGTCTGGCTGGCGGTGATCGCCATCGTGGCCGGGTCCGTGCTGGCACTGGCCGAAAAGGACGTGAAGCGGATGCTGACCTTCATCGTGGTGGCCGAGGTAGGCTATATGGTGGGCGGATTCTGGCTGGGAAACCGTCCGGGGTTCACCGGGGCGGTCCTGCATATCGTAAACGACGCACTGATGACACTCTGCCTCTTTCTCGCCGTGGGAAACATCGTCTATGCAAAAGGGAACAGCCGGTGGGAAAGCCTTCCGGGCCTCTTTCGCACCATGCCCTGGACCATGGGGGCTCTGGTCGTAGGGGCCCTGTCGATCATCGGAGTCCCGCCGACCTGCGGGTTCTTCAGCAAGTGGTATCTTTTGCTGGGGGCGATCCAGGGCGGTCATTACGGTTTTCTGGCGGCTCTGCTTTTCAGCAGCCTGGTGAGCGTGGTCCTTTTCTTCCGGATTTTCGAGATGGGCTATTTCGAACCCCTCGGGGCACCCCACGGCCCGACTCACGGCCAGGACGGGACTACCACCGTCCGGGAAGCTCCGCTCGGCATGCTGGCGCCGCTTTGGATCACGGCCTTGGGCTTGATCTTGGTAGGCTTGTATACCGGACAAATCGTCGGTCGTGTGATTCGCCACGCTGTTCCGGCAATGATGTTCTGAAAGCAGGTGGACTGACGTGGAACCGCTCTATTCCATAAGACCGCTCATCGCCGTCCTGGTTTCCCTCGGGGTAGTCCCGATTCTGATTTCCAGCCGTAACGCCAACGTTCGGGAGGCCTGGACCTTTGTGGCCGCGGGTCTGAAGTTTTTGATCGTGCTTTCCATGCTGCCGACCGTCCTCGAAGGCCGGACGGTGGTTTGCACCCTTGCGGAAGTCCTCCCCGGGGTGGCCTTCCGCCTGAGGGTGGACGCCCTGGGAATGCTCTTCGCCCTTGTGGCCTCCTCGCTGTGGATCATCACCTCGGCGTATTCCATAGGCTATATGCGGGGACTGAAGGAGCACAGCCAGACCCGTTATTTTTGCTTCTTCGCCGTAGCCCTTTCCGCCACCATCGGCGCAGCCTTTTCCGCCAATCTTTTCACCCTGTATCTTTTCTACGAAATGCTTTCCTTTGCCACCTATCCCCTGGTCACCCACCACCAGGATGCCGAGGCGCGGCGCTCGGGCCGAAAGTATCTTCTGTATATAGTGGGCGCCTCCATTGGGCTGGTCTTGCCGGCCATGGTCCTATCCTATCACCTGTCCGGAACGCTGGAATTCTCGGGGCAAGGGTTTCTCCCGCGCTCGGGCTCGCCGTTCCTGCTGGGAATCCTGTTGTTTATCTTCTTATTCGGCTTCACCAAGGCTGCGATCATGCCCCTGCACGCGTGGCTGCCCGCGGCGATGGTGGCGCCTACACCGGTGAGCGCCCTGCTGCATGCCGTGGCCGTGGTCAAGGTTGGGGTCTTTTGCATCCTTCGGGTCCTCACCGAGGTGTTCGGCCTTGACCTGCTCGCCTCCCTCCATCTAGGAACCGCGGTGGCCTACGTGGCGGCCTTTACGATTATCGTCGCTTCTCTGATCGCCCTGACCCAGAACGAACTGAAACGCCTCCTGGCCTTCTCCACCATCGGTCAGTTGTCGTACATCGTGCTTGGAGTGGCTCTGCTTTCACCCAAAGGCCTCACGGGCGGTATGGTTCATATCGCTATGCACGCCTTCGGCAAGATCACGCTCTTTTTTTGTGCCGGGGCCATCTTTGTGGCCACAGGGAAGAAGCACATCAGTGGAATGGTTGGTATCGGCAAACAGATGCCGGTAACCATGGCCGCCTTCTTTGTGGGGGCCCTGAGTGTGATCGGGTTGCCGCCTGCCGGAGGATTTCTAAGTAAATGGTATCTGGTCTTGGGGACGCTGCAAGCTCATCAATGGCCTTTGCTGGTCATCCTTCTGGTCAGTTCCCTACTGAATGCGGCCTATTTTTTCCCCATCGTGTACCGGGCTTTTTTCTGCCAGGAGGCTCAGAGCCTCTTCCAGAACACCACCAGGGAGGCTCCTCTATGGTGCCTTGTTCCACTCGTCATAACGGCTGTCTGTTCCATTGTGTTGTTCTTTTCTCCTTTTCCATTTCTGCGACTGGCGGAACTGGCAGCTCCGTGAGGAGGCGAATACGTGAAGGACTCGAAAGAGAAAATGGACTTTTTTGACAGAGCGGGGAACATCAGAAAACTTTGGATTTCCCTTTACGGGGTCTGCGGTTTACTGGTTTCAGTAGATTTTTTCTTACCTGCGGAGGCTCATTTCGGGCTTGATGGTTTTTGGGGTTTCTATTCCTTGCTCGGTTTCGTTTCTTGTGCGGTTCTTATCCTGCTGTCCAAAGTGGCCGGTTTCTTTCTGAAGGCGCCGGAGAACTACTATGAATAACATACCACCCGCCGCTATTCTTATCCTGGGCGCTTTGTTGGTCCCCTGTTTTAGGAGTAAGTTCAAAAACATTTTCGTAGTGCTCTTGCCGCTTGCCGCCTTTGGTCTAATTCTGCAATTAGAGACGGGTGCTTCGTGGCATTTTCATTTCTTTGGTTTCAACCTGACCCTTTTGCGTGTAGATAAAATCAGCAAGGTTTTTGGATATATTTTCACCTTGAATGCTTTTGCTGCGTTCCTTTACGCCTTTCATTTAAGAGACAACACTCAACATCTGGCCGCCCTCGTTTACGTGGGAAGTGCTCTGGGCGTTGTTTTCTCCGGTGATCTGGTTTCATTGTATCTTTTTTGGGAGGCCATGGCGGTTTCTTCGACCTTTTTGATTTTAGCCCGAAAAACCGAAAAGGCATTAGCTGCCGGTCTACGCTACATCCTGGTACACGTTTTTGGTGGTCTTTGCCTGTTGGCCGGAATCGTAATTTATATTTCTCAGACGGGCTCCGTGTCCTTTGATGCGATGGCTGAAAGGAACTGGGGAACCGGTCTAATCTTGCTCGGTTTCTTGGTTAACGCAGCCGCCCCCCCCCTTTCCGCGTGGCTTTCAGATGCTTATCCGGAATCCACGGTTACCGGCGGGGTTATCTTGAGTGCCTATACGACCAAGACTGCGGTTTATACTTTAGTCCGAGGGTATCAAGGGTGGGAAGCGCTCATCTTCGTCGGGTGCTTGATGACAATATATGGGATTATTTACGCTCTGTTAGAAAATGACATGAGAAGAATTCTCGCGTACAGCATCATCAACCAGGTTGGATTTATGGTCGCCGGTGTAGGCATAGGAACGATGATGTCCCTAAACGGCAGCATTGCCCATGCCTTCTGCCATATCATTTATAAGGCCCTGCTATGGATGTCGGCCGGAGCGGTATTGGCCATGACCGGCAAGAGTAAGTGTACGGACCTTGGGGGGCTGTACAAGACGATGCCCTGGACCATGTTTTTTGGAGTCATCGGTGCTCTCTCCATATCCTCCTTCCCTGGGACCAGTGGGTTTACCAGCAAGTCCTTGATCATTCAAGGCGCCATCCAACAGCATCTGGCCTGGGTTTGGCTGCTATTGGAGATAGCATCGGCAGGGGTTTTCCTTCATGCAGGGATCAAGTTTCCCTATTTTGTGTTCTTTGCCAAAGACAAAGGGCTCCGGCCGGGTGAAACCAACAAGTCCATGTTGGCGGCAATGGGGTTCTTGTCCTTCTTGTGTATCTTCCTGGGGGTTTATCCCAAGCCGCTCTATCAGATTCTGCCTTTTGAAGTCACCTATCAGGCGTATACCTTTCACCATGTGGTAAGCCAGCTCCAGCTTCTCATGTTTTCAGCTCTCGTCTTCTTCCTTTTCCTCCGTTTGCTTAAGCGGACCGAAACGATTTCAATTGATACGGACTGGTTCTACCGCAAGGGCGGACAACTTTTCTATCGAGTCATGGACCGGGGCCTGAACGGATTGAACGAGCGTGCCGAGCAGGTCTTCAGCGTGGGGCTGGCCGGGTGGCTGGGCCGCCGGTCGCGGGATCTCCCCTTTCGTTTGGCCCAGGTCTTCCTCTATCCCATCTGGCTGGCCCTGGGACTCCGCGGAGGAGAGCTTCGGGAAGAAAGCCTGGCTCTGAAACAAACCCTGGCGAAAGGCGCTTCCCCGGTAGGGATCGGCGCCGCGGTTTCCACGGCTTTCCTGCTGCTCTTTTTCATCTTGTCCGGTTTGATCTGACAAGGAGCGCTGTATGGCACCCATCGAGGACTTGAAAAGAATTCTTCTCCTGCAAGACTTCACCGATTCTATGCTGGAGGAACTGAAGCCCCTGGTCCAGTCCCGCAAAGGCAAGGAGAAGGAAATTATCTTCAACGAAAACGAGCCGGCGGAATTCTTTCTTATGCTCAAGACGGGAAAAGTTCTCCTGGAAGTAGAGGTCTCGCCCTGGGTGATGATGTCCCTGGGCTCGGTGAAATCCGGACACTCCTTTGGCTGGTCGGCCCTCTCTTCCGCCGATCGGACCCATAAGTCCAACGCCCTATGCACGGAACCGTCGGAGATCCTTTTGGTCCCCGGAGCAGAATTCCTGAAGATCCTCGACCGCCACCCGGAGCCCGGGTACCGGGTCATGAAGAACATATTCGCCATCTTTAAGCGGCGCCTGGAGCGACGAACGGTCCAGCTCATCAACGTCATCCGCAACTACCCGGAAATGAGCGAACTGGTCCAGGAATGATCGAGCATATCACGGGTGGTGAAGTGAAAAGGTGACAAGAAATCGCTTTGTTAGCGTTTCTGGGTAGCGCAGGGACCGCGGCCATGACCATCGTCAGTTTGATTTTCTCGTCGGTTTTTCTGTTGATCCGCTACTAGATTGCATGACTGTGCAAAGGGAGAATATACATGATGGATACAAGGGTCTTGCTGGTCGATGATGAAAGCGCATTCGTCGAGGCGCTCTCGCGGCGCCTTGCAAAGAGGGAATTCAACGTATTTACGGCTGTGAGCGGCCCCGAAGCGCTGGAGAAACTCAAACAGGAATCACACATCGACGTGGTGGTCTTGGACGTGAAGATGCCCGGGATGGACGGAATTGAGACCCTGCGCGCGATCAAAACGGCTCATCCGCTGCTGGAAGTCATTATGCTCACCGGCCATGCCACGATTGAATCCGCCATAGAAGGGATGAAGCAGGGCGCCCTGGACTACCTGATGAAGCCCTGTGAAATGGACGTGCTGGTGGCCAAGGTCAAAGAAGCTAAGTCAAAGAAAGCCAAGCACGAAGAAAAGATCGCAGAGGCACGCGCGCAGCACATCGCCATGCGCCGCGGGGATTAGACGCTGCTGCAAGATCCAGGGGTTTCTAGCCGAGGATAGTCCGGGGAGGCCCCTTTCTGCGAAAAGGGGCCTCCCCGGACCCCTCCACCAAAAACTCCTACTTTGTCAATTTGCGGCCGCATGCACTGCAAAGGAAACACCGGCGCCCAACGGCCCATATAAGTGATGGCACGGCAGCGCGTACCTGACCGGATTTCCCGACACGCTTCGCGGGATCGCCTGTCTATTCAGGAATGACAGTCTCGGATGCTTGTCCCACCCGTCGGCCCGGATCCGCGGCGCCACATTTGGGCGGAGGAGTTCTCAATAACCCGACAAGACGGACATTCGAGGTTTCGGATGAAGCCGGAAGAAAAGCACGGTAGCATATATTACCGGACCCTGACGAGAAATATCGTCTTGATCATCGTGGCTGTGTCGGTCGTTCCTCTGATTCTGATCTCCGGCGTCCTCCGGTATTACTTTGCATCTTTTTATGAGCGGAAGGTGCTCGATCACCTGAAGGTAGTGATCAGAGAGCATCAGCAGAACATCGACAGTTTCTTGAATGAGCGATTGGCAAATATTCAGATTACCGCGGCCACGTACAACTTTGACGAGCTGGCTGAAGACGCGCTGCTCCGGGACAGGCTGGCTAACTTACAGAAGTACTACAGTCATGGGTTTGTGGATCTGGGGCTCGTCAACGAACAGGGCCTTCAAGTGGCTTACGCGGGGCCGTTTGAATTGCGCCGGGCGCATTACGCTCAGGCGCCGTGGTTCAAAGAGGCCATCCAAAGGGATTATTATATCAGCGACGTTTTCCCCGGCCTGAGAGGAATCCCCCATTTCATCGTGACCGCTCGCGGGGAGCACAAGGGCCAAAGGTATATCCTGCGGGCTACCGTTGATTTCGACAGCTTTAATTCGTTAGTGGAGAGCATTCGCATCGGCGAGACCGGTTTTGCCTTTATCCTGAACAAGAGGGGAGAATTTCAGACTAAACCGCGCTCCGAAGTCATCCCGTTCAAAGAGCCATATCTGAGCTTCCTAAGGGCCGACTCAAAAGCTGATGAACAGGTCGGGACCATCGAGAGCCCAACATGGTTCGGCGCAAACGTAATATACGTCATGTCCCGGCTTAAGAAGGGCGAGTGGGTCCTGGCGTTCCAGCAATCTGAAGCGGACGCGTATTCCGCATTGTACACTGCTCGCAATATCACCGTAGCCATATCCTTGGCCGGAATAGTCGCGATTATCGTCGTCGCGATTGTCCTCTCCTTGAGACTGGTAGAGCGGATTGCACAGGTTGACCGCGAAAAGGAGATGATGAACGAGCAAATCATCGAGGCGGGGAAGCTGGCCTCGTTGGGCGAATTGGCCGCAGGGATCGCGCATGAGATCAACAATCCCGTCGCGGTCATGGTGGAAGAGGCCGGTTGGATCCAGGACCTCTTGGACGAGGAGCCTCCGGACACGTGTCCGAACCGCGAGGAATTCCAGCGATCCGTTAATCAGATTCGATCCCAGGGCGCTCGCTGCAAACAGATCACCCACAAGCTCCTGAGCTTTGCACGCAAAACCGATCCCACTCCCAAGAGAATCCAGTTGAATGAAGTCGTCCGCGATGCGGTCTCGCTCTGCCGGCAACGGGTCAGGTACGGGAACGTGAAAGTGATTTCCGTATTGGCTGACGACTTGCCCGCGGTGCGCATTTCTCCTACAGAGGCTCAACAAGTGTTTGTCAACTTGATCAATAATGCCGTGGACGCGGTTGAACCGAAGGGCGGCAGCGTCAAAGTCACGACCCGCATCGAAGGCAATTTCGTCGCCGTGGACATCGCGGACGATGGGACGGGCATTCCAAAATATGTCTTGCCGCGTATCTTCGACCCCTTTTTCACGACCAAACCGGTGGGCAAAGGCACGGGGCTCGGGTTGTCCATATGCTACGGAATCGTCAAGAAGGCTGACGGTGAGATCACGGTGAACACCGCGGAAGGACTGGGCACAACTTTTCACGTGAAATTCCCTGTTCGCAAGGATTCGACACACGAGAGCTGACCCATGACCGCCAACGGATCTTCAGAAGTTCCCAGCATCAAGTTGCTGCTTGTGGACGATGAAGTGGCCTATGTGAATGTTCTCGCCAAACGGCTGGCAAAAAGAGGATTTGAGGTCAAGTCCGCGGTCAGCGGCGCCCAGGGGATCCAAGCAGTCCGACACGAGGACTTTGATGTGGCCGTGCTCGACCTCAAGATGGAGGACATTGACGGCATCGAAGTGCTGAAAATATTTAAGCAAATGGTTCCTGGGATGGCCGTCATTATGCTCACCGGCCACGGGTCCGAACAGGCCGCGCGAGAGGGTATTCGTTTCGGCGCGTTCGATTATCTCACCAAGCCCTGTGAACTGGACGAACTCGTGGAGAAGATCCTTGAATCATACGAATATCAGAAGAAGAGGTCCCAGCAACGCGGGCCGCAGTAGCGGCATATCGCAATGACCGTTGCTTCCTTTCTTCCCAAAGACCCGCACAGACAGAAACTCCGAGGGAAGTCTATCATAATAGGCTCCCTCGGAGTGTTTGCTCGTAAATTAAGGATGTTAGGTTAGGAACCCTCCGTTATTCAGCTCCCTTCCTCCTCGGCCGTTGCGCTCCTTCGTCAAGCTGCGGAGTGATTTGCCTCGGAGTTATCTGCTGCTGCGGGGTCATTTGCCGTGGACTGATCTGTCTCGTCGGACTGATCATGCCGGTCGCGCCGGTCGGTGTGAGGACCCTCGTCGGAGTCGGTACTCTCGTCGGAACCGTGATTGGCCGCGTGGAGAGCGTTACCCTTGTCGGCATAACGGTCAAACCGGTCGGTGTGAGCACCCGCGTCGGAATCGTAATGGGTCCTGTGGGCAGGGTCACCCTCGTCGGAACCGTAACGCCCGTTGGTAGCGTCAGCCGCGTCGGAACCACCGGGCTTGTGGGAAGAGTGAAGCGCGTCGGCAGTGTGACCGGCCCCGTGGGCAGCGTAAGAACTGTGGGGAATGTCAGAGGCCCCGTGGGCAGCGTTGGCCGCGTGGGAATCGTGACCCCGGTGGGAAAAGTGAGAACGGTCGGAATAGTCGGCCTTGTTGGCAAAGTAGGTATGGTCGGCGTTGTCGCCGCTGTTGGTATCGTGGGAATAGTAGGAGTTGTGGGCGTAGTAGGTGTTGTGGGCACAGTTGGAGTCGTGGGCACAGTTGGAGTTGTGGGCACAGTTGGAGTCGTGGGCACAGTTGGAGTCGTGGGAGTAGTGGGGTAGACCGGAACCGGAATGGGCACCGGCACGAGACCCGGGCCGAAACCGGGTACCACGACGATCCCCGGATCTATTGGTTCATAGTAGATAGGGGGCACCGGCGAACGTGGAGGAGGGAAGGTCCTGCATGACGGGACATCGCGGGGGAGGGTGTCCGGGATTGTGGTGAAATCGATGAGCGCCCGCATGTACTCGGGAGACACTTGCATAATACTTGACGGCGGCTGGTCCTTCTCGACGATAACGGCCTGACAGGACCTCAAGAGGCGCTTTTCCTCCTGCAAGTCCTCTCGGATGCTGAACACGAGAAGTTCACCTCGGATGCACGTTATGGATGTCCTGACATCGGTGACCGCTTCAACGACGAAGTCCGCTGTGTCGGCAGTGGGCATGACCGCGGTGAACGCTGTGGGCGAGAGAACCACAAAAGAGGAGGGAGGATTTGTTTGGGGGAGCTTCTTCCTAAATCGGACAATCCCCTGTAACATCTGTCCGGCGAACTGCGACGAGGGACCGGAGGTTTCGAAGCCTGCGAACCGGAACACCGAGCCTCGCCCCAGGGACACATCGCTCTGATACCTGCTCTGGCCCCGCCACCACATTTTACTGTCAGTGGCGCTATCGGTCATTATTGTGTCCTGGAGAAAGGTGGGATCTCCCGCTTTTGCCGGCGCGGGTTCCGCCTGCCCCGCGCGCAAGAGAAAACCCTGGCCCTGGACGCGGCGTATCGTCCCATTCGGGTCCGCAGCGAGAACCGTGGAGATGAAGAAGAGGCACGAAAGAACGACTCCCGCGCATACCATGAGCGTCCGTCGACTCAATTGCTTGGTCATAGTTCATACTCCCTGAAACGCTGTGCTCGCATCAATGCAAGAATTTCCGTTGAGGGTCTCGGCGTCCTCGGGACCTTACATTCGCACCACCGCGACTGCGAATAACCTGTTCATCAGCGGACAAATCCACGGCTCAAGTACGTCCCCCCCCCCCCGCCTCATCTACGTCTTACTTCTTCAGAATTCCGGCCTGCCAGCGTGGTTGCTTGGTCTCCCCGAGAGCTGTTCAATAATTATCCGCACATACGCCATCTCAATAATGGTCCATTCAATTCCCGAAAACTTCTATGGCCGAATCGCCACAGGAATGCATACTGCGTCCATAAAGATGTTACGCGCGGCCGCGGACCGCTGTCAACCCAGGGCAAGGGCGCGCCCCTGCCCAAACGGTCAAAGACCCGCTGTCAAGGACCCAAAATTCTGTTGAGTAGCCTCAAGAAAAATTCTTCACTTTTTAGGGTCGGGACCCCACACGCGGACCTCGATCGTTGTCCAGTTCACCGAGATACGCGGCCGCGGCTTCATGATCCGGCTTTATTGCTAAAGCCCTGCGGAAATATTTCACCGCCTCCTTATTCTGTTTCATGGCCGCGTATGCCAGTCCGATCGCGTACCACAACTGGGAATTCTCCTTGTTCAAAGACAGGGCTCGCCCCAAAGTGACAATTGCTTCAGCAATTTCGCCGTTGTGTAATAGGGCCACGGCAAGGTCCGCGTGCGCTTCAGTGAGATCCGGGCTTAGCTTGACGACTGCGCGGTGGCTCTCGACCGCCTGTCTCGCCTTTCCATGAGCTAACAAGCTGTGCGCCAGCCGATGATGAGCTTCCGCGAAATCCGGTTTGAGCCGGATCGCGGCCCGATAGTGCTCCTCGGCAAAGGATGGGGCTCCGGTCAAATCCAGCGCCCACCCAAGATAGAAATAGGCGATCGGTTGATGCGGGGCTAGAATCATCCCGGTCTTCAGCTCTCGGATGCCGCTCTCAAAATCTCCGGATCTCGCAAGGAGATAGCCCAGATACGAGTGAGCCTCCGGTGAGCCCGGATCAAGTTCCACGGCCCGCTCTACATAACTCACCGCTTGCCTGAGGTCCCCACTCTTCTCCAGGCATATGCCCAGGAGATGGTAGGCTATTCCTTGCCCGGGATCGAGCTCCACAGCCCTGGAGAGTACTTGCGCAGCTTCGGATATGTGTCCGGCGCCCACAAGAGCGCGCCCGAAAACGATCTGAATTGCGGCGTTTTCCGGGTCCGCGGACATCGCTCTGCGATAGCCCTCCAGCGCCTCAGAAACCTGGCCGGTGGTTTCGAGCAAGAGGGCTAGGTCCGCGTGCGCAAGCGCCAGAGCAGGGTGCAAGATGATCGCCTTCTTGTAATGACTGATGGCGTCTGAGACCTGACCCTGATTCGCAAGGACTCGTCCGAGTCTGTGATGAACTTCCGCCGCCTTGTCATCCAGTTGGAGCGCGTTCCGGTATTCTTGAAGAGCTTCCCGGTAGTAGCCTGTTTCGTGGAGAGCGCCCGCAAGATGGAGATATCCTGTTACTGATTTGGGGTCCACTTGGATGCTTCGAGCGTACTCCTGCATGGCCTCTAATACGCTGCCGGCCTTCTTCAGGGCATTGCCCAGGCAAATGTATGCGGTCGCGTTTCCGGGGTCGGTTTCCGTGGCTCTTCGGTAGTATTCGATTGCGTCGTCAAGCTTGCCCGCGTTCTCGAACGCGCCTCCGAGAACCAGGTGGACATCTGCGTGATTCGGATCCAGCTCCACAGCTTTCCGGTACACGGCCACGGCCTGGTCGGTTTTGCCGGTGACTTGAAGAGCCACGCCCAAACAGATCAGCGCTCCCCCGGCGCGATCCTTGGTGTCTCCGAAGGTCTTGAGAAATTGCTCCACAGAGGCTTCCGTGTCGAAGTTTTTGGGCCGGACGGCCCGCGATTCCGGGTCTACCGCAAGAACCTTTTGAAATACCTCCATTGTCTCCCCGTGTCGCTCTTCCGCCGCGAGCACCGACATAGTGTTCACCGCGATATCCAGATACGGGATTTTTTGCACATCGCGAGAGTACTGAGGAAGCCGCGCCACCAGGTCTTGCCAGAAGGAGATATGTGTCCATCGTCCCGCGCGTTCCGCGGTGACCCATCCCAGTCCGGCCAGCGCAACGAGCAAGCCCGCGACAGCTCCGCACCGGATTGCGGGCGAAACCGCGCGCTTCTCCAACACCCACTGCGCGGTGGGCAGGATTCCCCGAGCCACAATCAGCAGTAAGCCCGCCATGGGAAGGATCGCCCGGTATCCGAAGAAGAGGTACTGGGGTATCAGCATGGATTCCGGAAGCAGGCTAACCCCCATGAACAGGATGCCGAAAGCTATGACCGGACTGCGCCGCATCAAAGCGCAGCCTGCCACGGCCAGCGCGACCACCCCGGTGACCGCCAACAGTGTCTCAGGGGGATTGAGCAGCGAACGAGAAACGATCTCCGCCCTCATGAATTCCACGTCCCCCATGAAGGGAAAGAGCATCATTGATACGTAGCTGAAGAAGATCCTGCACTGGGTCATAGCCACTTCCGCGATACTCAGCCCGCCGGTCGCGTAATACAGGGAGAGCCGCTCGAAAACGCTTTGTTCCATCTCACTGTGCGTACCATGGAGAATTCTGGTGGTCACCAGATAAAGGACGACACTCGGAAGCAATACCAGAGCTATGGTTCCCACTCGCTTCATCAATGGGCCCGCGCCCTGACGGAAGACGGTCAATTCCGCCAAAACCATGAGCGCCGGCAGGACCGCCACGTTTTCTTTGCTCAGCATCCCCGCGAGGAAGATCACGGCCGTGACACCATACCCCACGAAGGGATTGGCGAAGCGCCCGGAGCGAGTCGCCACGTACACCGCAAGGCCCCAATAGACGAACAAACAGGCCATGATGGCTTCTCGTTGCCAGACGTAGAGGACGACAAAGCTTTGCAACGGGTGAATCACAAAGAGCGTCCCCATAAGCACGCTGACTAATTGCTTCACTCGGATCGAACCAGGAAGGCTCAGTCCAGGAATGCGGAAAACGGTCATAACCAGGAGAACCAGAGCCAAGCCTGCTCCGGCCAGGAATCCCACATTCAGGACACGCAAATAAAAGGGATCCAGTCCGGCCGCGAGATAATTCAGATAGAAGGTGAAGACAAACAGAGGCCTGACCGGAATCATGCCGAGTATGCGGGCCATATCGTGACTTGCCAAGAGCGGCTGTTTGGCGCTGACGAAATACGCTCCGTCATAGACCGTGCGGGCGTTCATTCCTCCCCAGTGACATGCCAACCCCAGGACAAGAAATACCAGGAAGATTAAAATGATCTGAGCCCACGAGAAGAACGGGGACGTGGACGGCGACTCGCCATTCCGCTTACATAGCGATTGTTCGTTTTCTTGGCTCATTTCTCCGGCCGGACGTCCAGGCCCCGCCTATCAATGGAGCAGGGCTCTCGAAACAATTGATAGAAGGACTCCTTAGGTCAAGGGCAATCACAATTCTTGGAATACCACTCGTCTGCTTCCTGCTGATCGAAGAACACTTTACAGTTAGGGCTTGTCGCATACGGTGTAAAGTCTTGCGTCCTCTTACTATAGCATTGATTGCAGTAGACCTTGACGCCGACGACGCTTACGCCCCCCACCTTTCTATTCCAGCAGATGACCCACCAATCGGCGTCTGCCGGCGCAGCAGCACAGATGAGCGCCATAAGAGCCGCGGCCGACACGATCATTTTCGCCGATTTCGCCATCATTCCCGACCGTGAGAGAACATGAGCCCCTAGCTCGCAACCCTCAAAGTGAGCGCGTCCAGGAGCTTCCTCAGTTCTTGAAAGCTCCCTTCAGAGACAGATACTATTTCGAAGCCGCTTAGGAGGGGCCCTCCAGGTTCGTCTTGGCGAACCCAGCGGCATTCCGCCTTGAAAACCACCGGATCGACCAGGAAGAACTCATCCGCAGGTATGACAAAGGCCTTTATTTCATTTTCCCGACTGGCAATGCCTTCGACACCGACCCCATTCTTGGTGATGTCACGCACTTTTCCCCTTACTTCGGGGTTCTCTGTTTCAAAGATAGGAAGCGGAAATTCCAGTTTATCTCGGGGAACGCGGTTGGTCCACCTTCCGGTCGTTGTCTCGTCAAAAGAGAGATCGCCGGACAGCTCGCTCGCTTCCAAGAAACCCGCTTCCACTAGCTTTTTCAAACAATTCCCCAGCCCCTTGGGAGTAAGTCTGTACTTTTGCATAATATCCGCGCCGTTCAACCCTCCTCGTATATCCGCGACTATTTCGTGCGCCCTGATTTTCCTCTTGTGCGACATCACGCCTCTCTTCTAAAGCCTCGTCAATGATATCCACTCAAGAAGCCGCATGCGCCCCAGCTTTTCATACCGCTAAAATCTGATTTGGACCTCTCAACCGCCGACCTTATGATATAATAATCAATGTTTGATCGAGAAGTCCAGACTTGAACGCCATGTTTGACGGGGTCTGTTCGATCGACGAAACGCGCCCGGTCGCGGGTTGAACGTCCTCCGAAGCCGTGAGGGTTTAGCTCCGGCCAAGCTGAGGAGACGACGGGACACCGGGCCCAATGAGTGAGAGGGGGAGCGCTTTCATGGCTGCCGAGCACTTCTACAAAGCCAAGCAAATCCTTGATGATATTCGTCAGGGCATTGGTGGGGCTGAATTACGGGTTAAGTATGGTTTCAGCTTCGGCGAGGTGGAAGCGGCGGTCGGGCAATTGCTGGAAACCGCATCAATGAGAAGGCAAGCCGACGATCATAGCGCCGAGAGTCAAGCATCGACTCAGCTTCTCGATCAGCGAAAAGCCGCACGCGTCACCGCGCTCCTGCCCGTGGCTGTTTACGACGTGGAAGACGAGGAACTGAGAGGGTTCATCGCCGATATCTCCGAAAGCGGCTTGCGCGTCGTGGGAGCAAAGAGCGCTGTCGGCCAAGTGAAGACGTTCATGCTTCCCAGCGAAGTTATCTCAGAAGTCGACGGTCTCATGTTCGAAGCCACCTGCCGATGGGTCCGCCCCCATGGGCCTTCGGGCGCCACCATTGCCGGCTTTGAGATAACGGGGATTACAGACGAGGATATTCGGCACTTGAAGAAGCTTGTGCGGTTGCTCAAATTTGAGGACTAACTCAATCGGGCCGTGAATGGCCGGTTTGGTATCTTAGTCTATCCATCGCACGAATTCGGACAATTCCGCGCGTGTAGACCTGAATTCATTGATGCAAGCATTAGGGTCGGGCCTCCCTAAAGCCACCGTAACCACAAGCGTCTTTGATTCCGGGATGTTCAGTTGGTCCTTGACCTCGTCTTGGTACGCGCTCACCAAGCCGATTGGACACGAACCAAGCCCATGCCCTGCCGCGGCCAGGACCAGATACCCCATGAATGAGCCCACGTCTACCAAGTGATCCGGGTGAAGAAGCTCATCAAGGAATATCAGCGCGACAGCCGGCGCTCCATAGAAGTCAAGGCTGCCCTCGTTGATGTACGTCCTAAAATCCGATCCCATTCTCTCCACCAGTGGTGTCATCTGTTCGACCGATTCACGGCCTCGTTGCAGGAAACGCTCCGGTATCACTTCCTTGGCCGCCCCCGGGCCGCAGGTAATCCGGCGCTCCCGGTACGAACGAAGCAGCCTCTTGGACAGCCTTTTTCTTTCCTCTCCCAGCGCCATGTGGACTTCCCACGGCTGCATGTTGATCGCGGAAGGAGCGCGGGAAGCGTCATGGAGCACAGCTTCCAGCAGCGACCGGTCCAGGGGTTCGTCCGCAAAAGCCCTGACACTCCCCCGACAGCGTATCGTCTGTAAGACATCCATGAAATCCACCTCCTGGGGCCAAGATCTATTGGGCAAGGATTTGCGCCTAAACTCGGTCCTGTCGGCCGTCAAGCTGTTTTGGGCTTTGAACTGAACGTGTGCTCTACGACTTGCCACCTTTCCTGAAACCGAGTATAGGTGTTCACCAAATACAAGGCGCCTCCTGGAATCCGGCACGAGGAGACCAGATGAAAGTGAGACACATCATATTCGCGGCAGCCATCGCCTGCGCCCTGAACGTGTCCTTGGCCGACATCAGCTCCGCGCGCGAGTTCGAGGATTCGTTCCGGGCCGGGCTTTACGCGGAGGACGCGGGGAACTACGACGATGCGCTCAAGCATTTTTCCAGGACCGTGGAACTCGAACCTCGGTCAGCCACCGCGTGGGCGAAACTCGGAGAGATCCATCTTCGCAAGGGAGACTCGAGGGCGGCGATTCAAGATCTCTTGCGCGCCGTGAAGCTCGATCCCGCGTACGCCGCGGCTTACAGTCGCCTTGGATACGCATACAACGCGGTGGACGAGTTCGACAAGGCCACCGAAGTATTAACCGTGGCGCTCAAACTGGATCCGCATTCGGCGACCTGCTTCAACAGCCGCGGATTTGCCCTGAACGGCAAACAGCGATTCGAAGATGCAATCAAGGACTTTGATCAGGCCATTCGCCTGAACCCCAACAACGCCAACTTCTACAATAACCGAGGGTTCGCGCACAACGGGCAGAGAGATTTCGACAAGGCTATTGAAGACTTCAACCAGGCAATAAGATTAGAGCAGAATAACGCCATGTACTACAACAACCGCGGGGTGGCCTTGATGCGAAAGAATGATTTCGACAAGGCTATGGAAGATTTCGACAGCGCAATCCGGCTCAATTCGCAACACTGGGCAGCGTACCATAACAGAGGCATGGCGCACAGCGGTAAAGGCAGACATGACAAGGCTGTTGAGGAGTTCAGCAAGGTCATTGAAGCCAATCCCAATTCGCCTGTGTTGTACAAAGACAGAGGGACCGCGTACATGAAGCTGGGTGACTACGAGGCTGCCAAGAAAGATCTGGATAAAGCTCTTGAACAAGATAAGAACCTTGCCGCTGCTTATGCCGCGATGGGCCTGCTCCTGGCTCAAGCCCCGGGTCCGCCGCTGCGCGACCCGGTCAAGGCGCTCCAGTTCGCGGAAAGAGCGGTGAAACTAACGGGCGGCACAGGACCCGACATGCTCCAGATCCTCGCTGAGGTCCAGTATGCGCTCAAACGGCCTGCTGATGCCATCGCAACGCTCAAATCCGCTTTATCGCTGGATCCCGTCAACAAGGAATATCACCAGCTCATGGCCAAGTGGAACGGCTCTTATTCTCCGAGTTCCCCTAGCCGCGATCAACAGCCCACGCGGGTTTTCGAAACGCTCTGGTAGCATTGTCTTCGCGCTAATCGAAGCGCATTTCCCTGGTTCCGGCTTGCTGGGGCTAAGATTAACGCTCGGTTGATGCGCCTTTGGCGCCCTTTTCCGGCCACCATCCGCCCGACGAGCTGAGAATGGGTGATCGCACACAAGAAGACCGGATTAGGGAATATGCGACGAAGACGGTCCGCCTCGGATCGCGCCTGAACGATACGGCGCTCTTACGCGCAGTCATTGCTCGCATGACAAAGACCTTTTCTCTCCTCCCGCCCGATGCACTGGAACTCTTTCTGAGCGAAGCCCGGCGCTTGTATATTACGGTCATGCCCGACACCGGCTTCCCGTTCGGCATGAAGACAAAGTCAGAGGAGACTCCGGAAATCCGACGCTATGCTATAACCATGCACAAGGAACATATGGAGTGGTCTGAAGACCTTTTCATCGGCGCAATGCTCCATGAGTTAGGTCACGTGGCGGCTCGCCGGCCTCCGGAACAGGAATGGCCTCGCGGGAAAAAAGAACGCGCCGAGTTCAAAGAGCGCCTGGAGGCTCGAGCAGATGCGCTGGTTTGGAAATGGGGTTTGCGACACTACAGCATGCGTCACCTTACGGCCACCTATCCTGAACACTACGTGGAGCGGATCGTCAAGGCCATCGCACAAACGCTGCTGGAAGAAGATCTCTCCTGGAACGAGTGATCTTCCGGTCGCTTCCGCCGAGAGACACAGATGGAGAAAAGTTCGTGACGGATCGCTTGTATAAATACCGGCGGGAAGATTTTGGGGAGCTACCGGTAACGCTCCACCATTTGACTATCTACCTGAATTTCCTCGACGGATTCGTGGAGGCGAGCAACTGCCTCGAGATGACGGCGCGGCAGCCCTTGGAAAGGATCGAGCTCGATGCGAAAGATCTGACCATTGTCAGAGTGGAATGGGTGAAAGACCCCCTTGATCCCTCTGAAAGCGCTGTTCCCCTTCGGTACGACTATGCTCATGAAAGGGACAAACTGATCGTCGCCTTGCCTGACCGCGTGGACTCGGGTCAACGCTTTCTGGTGCGAACCGTCACCCGATGCGTTCCCTCGGACCATATACTCGAAGGCATTTACAAAGACACCACTCCGCACGGGGCTCCCCAGCAGTATATTTCCCAATGCCAGCAATGGGGATTTCAGCGCATCATGCCGATCTTTGATGATTGCACGGCCAAGTGCGCCATGACCACCACCATCGAAGCCGATGCGCGCTACACGCACCTGATAACGAACGGAAACATTAACCCGCGGACCAATCCGGACGGTGCGCCGGTTCTCAAACCCGGGGACCCCTCGCGGCAGATCATCACCTATGAGAACCCTCTTCCTATGGCGCCCTATCTGTTTCTGGTATGCGCGGGCACGTGGGACATGCTTGCCGACCAGGTCACGTGCGATTCAGGTCGAACGGTGCGCCTGGAATACCTCGTCCCTCCGGGTCGTGTCGAAGGGGCGCAAATTCCCATGGAGATACTGAAGAAATCCGTGCTGTGGGTGGCCCAAACCCAGGACTACGAATACGCAATGGACGTGTACCGGACGATTTGCATGAACAAGTCCAACTTCGGCGGAATGGAAAACATGGGCAATACCACTATTGTCACCGATGCCGCTCTCATCGACGAGCATACCCTCGATCAGCAGCTCATCTATGCCCACGCGGTGATCGGCCATGAGTTTGAGCATAACCAGTGCGGCAGCGAAACCACTATGGAGACGCCCTTTGATGTTTGGCTGAATGAAGCGTACACCGTTGACGTTGAACGGCAGTTTGTCGCCGAGATCTTTGACCCGACTTTTGTCCGCCTCGCTCAGGTGGATTCGATCCGCAGCCCCTTGCTGGGACCGCTTTCCATAGAGGACAGCGGGCGCGCGGGCCGTATCGTTCGAGACGGCTTCAACAACCCGGATGAGCTGATTGATGGGGTCACGTATGTGAAAGCCGCGGAAGTAATCCGCATGTTGAGGTTGATCCTGGGGCCGGAGCTTTTCAAGGCCGCGACCACGCTGTACTTTTCTCGATACAAGAATTCCAACGCCAACACGGAACAGTTCTTCGAATGCTTTGAAGAGGCATCGGGGAGGTCCTTGGAGCAATTCAAGAAGGGATGGCTGTACACCATCGGATACCCGAAAGTTACGGCGGAAATGACTTATCGGCCTGAGTCGCGCTCTTGCGCGCTCACTCTTCGACAAGAGAGCGATAGCGGGGCCGGTCCCTTCCACCTGCCCATCGAGGTGGCCTTGGTGGATGCTCAAGGCCGAAATGTCCCCGGCGCGGAACGAGTCCTGGAGCTGGCCCAGGCGCAAATGTCGTCCGTGTTCGAACATGTGCCCGAGTCACCCGCGTTCGCGTCAGTGAATCGCGGTTATTCCTTCTACGGGACCTTCACGCTGACAGACGCTACGGCTCATACCCTATCCCTACAAGTCCGCATGGATACCGATCCTTTTAACCGGGTTGAGGCGATGCGGCAATTGACCGACCGGCAACGGATTGGCCTGTTGCCCAAGCCCGATGCCGCAGTTGACCAGGAATGGCTCGCGCTTTGGGGGGAGATCCTCCAGGACGAGAGCCTTTCCCCCGCGCTCAAGGCATATTTTCTAAGGATCGATGAACAACCGCTCGACCGGAACTACTGCACATGGTTCCCGGAATTGGCACAGGCGCGGGAAACGCTTATGGCAGCGGTGAACGCCGCGCATCGGGAGGAGTTGTTGGCGCATTTTCATCGGCTCGACACGTATCGGCCGAAGGAATCGCCGAATGACGGCATCGAGGAACGAATTCTCAAGAACGTGTTTCTGGAGTTAATCGCGGTAGACGATTCGCCTGCGAGCCACGACCTCATACTCAAACATTTCCGGGCCGCGACCACAGCCACCGATCGAGTGGCGGCGCTGGTGGCCCTAAACCGAAGCTCCGCTGCTGAAAGGCTCTCCGTGCTTGAAGAGGTGTACCGAGCCTGGTTCCCGCATCTGAGCGCGTATGCGAATTACCTTCGAATAATCGGAGCAGGAACCCGCGAAGACGCTTTCACCATGATCGAACGAGAGAAGTCACGCGACACCTTTGACGTGAATCAACCAACTTGGACAAGAGCGCTCTTCCTCACCATGGCCGCGAACAACAAGATGATCTGGACGGATCGGGGAATTCAGTGGATCGCCGACACCGTCTCATGGATGGCCCGCATCAATGACTACAACGCGAGCCGTATGCTGAACACCTTTCAGCACTGCCGGAGGCTCAAGCCGGAACTCCGGGTCAAAGTTCAAACGGCTCTGGAGCAGATCATCGAGAACGTGCCCGAAAAAATCAGCCCCACCATCCAAGGCCAAGCCAAAGCTTACTTGGCCGACGAGGTTGCCGGTTCGTAGTGAAAGCGATTCGCATTGAAAGAGATAGCGCCCTGCAGGCGCGGATTTGGAAATCCCCCAGTATCCTCCTTTAGAAAAGGGGGAACAACGCATCCCCGTTTTCCCCATTTCGGCAATCGCATAATAGTGTGAAGTAACACTTGACACTTGCCAATAGCTTGTGTAGGATGCCTTTATACCGGTTGTCAAAATACTTGGCTTCTTGGACAGCCCGTGCTTGAAGAAGACCGCTAGGGGCCAGCGCCTACCAATATCCAAGCGGCAATCGGACATTATTTTTTTACACTTGCTATATGCAGTGACTCTTGGCGAGGGACCCAATGCCAACATTGACCAAAGCCCGACAGACCTTTCTCTACGTGGCTCCTTTTCCCGCTCTGGCGTTTTTCAAGATTTGGGCGTCATTAGGGAAAGAACCCGGCGTCTTGCTCATCGCGGCCAGCGCTATGCTCGTCTATTGCGTTTGCATTCTTTTGCTGGCGCGCCAATGGGACAAGCCGACCTACTTTGACTGGGCGATCTTCGGTTACTTTCTGGTGATTACCTTGTCTCTTGCTCTGTGGCGCCAAGCGGCCGGAACGATCCTCACGGAGTATGCGGTGACCGGGATCTACGTTACTCTCTTCGCAGTCGCTTTTGTTCCGCCGATGCTCGGATTGGACCCCTTCACCTATCACTATGCCAAGAAATACACACCCCAGGCGGTTTGGGGCAATCCGATCTTCGTGCGTATCAATCGAATCATGACCTTTATCTGGTCAGGTATCTTTGCGACTTGCATCGTGCTGAGCATCTATCCGTCGGTTGTAACCCGCGCGCTGATTCCTATCGCGATTATCGTCGGCTTTGGCGTTCCGTTGAATCTTCGGTTTCCGGACCTCTACCTCAAGCGTCTTGGCCTGCCCGGTCTCGCAGAGATGCGAAAGATGTCCCTTGCCGCCGCGGGTGACATCTCCCCTATTGGAGAGGGCCGCGCGGTTCCCCAATTAGCCGCTGCGATCCCTCAATCCGTCAGGCCGGACCTCGCTCCGGGTTTGTCAACCGGGGCCGCGAAACCTTCCTATCAGACACAATCCGAGAAACAGGAGACCGCCATGAAAGTTCTCGCTATTAACTCGAGCCCGAGAGTTGACGGGGTCAGCAAGACTGGAATGGTGCTTGAGGCGCTGGTGAAGGGGATGCTCGACGCGGGCGCGGAGGTGGAGACGATTCGGCTCCGCGAAAAGACGGTCAAAAACTGCATCGGCTGCTTCACCTGCTGGACAAAGACCCCGGGAGTCTGCGTCCAGAAGGACGATATGACCAATGAGCTGTTCTCCAAGTGGTTGGAAGCCGACATCGCGGTCTATGCCACGCCTCTGTATCACTACACCGTGAACGCGGCGATGAAAGCCTTTATTGAACGGACACTTCCGATGTCGGAGCCGTTTCTTCATCGCCGCGACGGGAAGACCTATCATCCGCGGCGCCAAGAGCCTCCCAAAGCCGTGATCTTGTCCGTAGCCGGATTTCCCGAGCCGGCCGTCTTCACGCAGCTCTCCTCGTACGTGAACTTCCTGTTCGGCAAAGGACTGATCGCCGAGATCTATCGACCCGCGGCCGAAGTAATGAACCGTCCCGAGTTCTCGGTGGGGGCCAATGACATCCTTGAAGCCACGACCCAGGCCGGCCGAGAGCTGGCGCAGTCCCTCAAAGTCTCCGATGCTACGATGGAGCGGATCATGAGGCCCATCGGGGGCGATTTCGACACCTTTGCCAAGATGGCGAACGTTTTTTGGAAAACGTGTATCCGAGAGGGCGTGACGCCCAAAGAGTTTCACAAAAAGAATCTGCGGGTGCGTCCTGATTCTCTCGAAACCTTCATGATGATCATGCCCATGGGGTTCAACGCTGAATACGCGGCCAAAACTAAGGCTACTATTCAGTTTCGCTTTTCCGGCGAAGTCGAGGGGGCATGCCACTTCAGGATCGATGACGGAAAGGTGGGGGCGGCGGTCGGGGAGTCAGAAAAACCGGATTTAGTCATTGAGTCCCCTTTCGACACTTGGATGGACATCATCACCGGGAAAGCAGACGGCCAAGAAATGTTCATGCAGCAGAAATATAGGACGGCTGGGGACCTATCCCTACTGATGCGGATGAAGGACTTGTTCGGCAGAGGGAAGAAGTCCGGCTAAAACCTACCGAGGAATGCGACCTCCTGGTTGAAGGTTCACGGGCCCTGCCGCGGCCGACGTTTTTCGGCGCAGGGCCGCAGTAGACAGGCCCCCGCCCTTTGGAGTATTTTGGTAAGGACCTGATGGGTTCACCTTCGAGAGGCCGTTATTTCCTGATCGATTTCGTAAAAGGAGCGACACTATGACCGATGTGTACAAACGGCTTGCAGAAAAGCTGGACGGACTGCCCAACGGATTTCCCGCAAGCGACAGCGGAGTGGAGTTAAAGATCCTCAAGAGAATATACACTCCCGAGGAAGCTGAGATGGCCCTCAAGCTGAGGCCCATACCCGAAACGGCTCAGGCTATATCAGAGCGCCTCGGCATACCACTGGACGAACTCCAGCCCATCCTAGACAATATGGTGGACAAAGGCCAGATCGGGTCCGCCAAAATGAAGGGCGAGCAGGTGTATATGGTCGTCCCGTTTGTAGTGGGGATCTTTGAGTTCCAACTGAATCGGCTTGACAAAGAGATGGTGGAACTCATCGAGGAGTACGGCCCCACGCTCATGCGCACGGTGGGACAGTTCGCTCCCGCGCTCCTGAGGGTGGTCCCGGTCAATCTCCAGACCAAGCTGGAACAACAAGTGCTCCCGTACGAGGATATCGCGGCCATGATGGAAGGGGCCAGGGCTTTCCAAGTGGTGAATTGCATCTGCCGCAAAGAACGCGCGCTGCAGGGAAAACCGTGCAAACATTCTATGGAAGTCTGTCTCGCGTTTGCCAATCATGAGGGAGCGTTCGACAAGTATGCAAAAGGCCGGATTATTTCGAAACAAGAAGCCCTGAACATCCTGGCCAAGGCCGAGGAAGAAGGCCTGGTGCATAACACGTACAATGTTCGGACAGGCCAAATGTTCGTCTGCAATTGCTGTTCATGCTGCTGCGGTATCATGCGTGGTGT
Source organism: Deltaproteobacteria bacterium (assembly GCA_016875095.1). GTDB lineage: Bacteria > Desulfobacterota > Desulfomonilia > Desulfomonilales > Desulfomonilaceae > VGSG01. The sequence continues at coordinate 78,462 of VGSG01000003.1, read as the reverse complement.
GAAGGAATTTAACGCGCCGTACCTTATGGCAAGGAGTAACTTCGTAGCCGCGATTGACCAGGACGCGTGCGCGGCGTGTGGCGTGTGCGCGGACGAGCGATGCCCCATGGAAGCAATCGTGGAAGACAACGGCTCATACAAGGTGATTCCGGAGCGATGCATCGGATGCGGCGTGTGCGCTCCCACTTGCCCCACAGATTCCATCAAGCTGGAACGCAGACCTGAAGCAGCCCAGACCGAGCCCCCGAAAAACATCGTGGAGTGGTACTTCCAGCGGGCTGCCAGCCGAGGCATACAGCTCAGGATCGATTAAGAACGGCGTCACGGCTCCAGGGAAAGGTCAAGCGCACGGCCTCTTTGACGGGGCCGGCCGGATGTTCGCGTTATGGCGTGAGCATTCGGTTACTCCACAGCGTAAATCGCGGTTGACCGGAGCCCCGAGATGTCATAGACTCGCCGGAAGCGTAAACGTGCATTTCCGAACGTTTCTCCAAATCTTTTTTCCGTGGATGCGCGCGGGAGGTGATGCGGCGCGTCCCTGGCGGACGCAAGTAGTTATTCGCGCGACCGGTCCATGAGTTAAGGATCGGCCTCGAAGAGGCTCGCCGCATCATTCAGCCGGATGTCGCTTTCCGGCGGATCCGGTCTTATCAAGCAAATAGAAAAGGATCGGGCAGGGACTGCTATGCTCGATCCGGACGATCCCGAACTGTTACCCTTATCTTCGAGTCTGCGCCGAGATGTCGTTGACTAAGCGGGAGCAACGGGCCCCTCGTTTTCGCGGCCGTCCGAGAAGGAGTTACAAGAGCTTCTCGCTGGCGCTCCTCGTCGTTGCGCCCGCCATTGTTGCGCTCTGGACCTACCAAGACAATCTTGATTGCTACTTCACAGGAACCGACTCGTTCAGCCTTATAGAAACGAGCCGAATCGAATCCCTCCAAGATATCAAACGAATTTTCACGCGACAGCTCATGGACGGCACGGACTTCGTGGCCGTAGCCAAGTTCTACAGGCCTTTGGCGAGTCTCTCGTATGGGCTGGATTATTTAATATGGGATTTGGACCCCTTCGGGTTCCATCTGACCAATCTCATCTTCCATATTTTGAATACGATACTGGTGGCGCTTTTGATGCGCTCCCTCGCAGGAGGGGATCTGACTATAGGCTTGCTTGCCGCAATCATCTTTACGACCCACCCCATCCTTGTGGAAAGTGTTCCTTCAATAGATCGAAGGCACGATCTTATCGCTTCCTTGTTCTTGACACTCTCTCTGACCCTATTTGTAGAGGCTACACGTGCGCGACGGCGCCGCCGGGCTCTTTCGCTGTTGTCGGGGCTCTCCTATCTCGCGGCCTTGGGTGGAAAAGAAATAGCCGTTATATTGCCTGGGATCGTTTTTGTTTACTCGATGATATTCGGCCGCGAGCCGGGTATCGCTCAACGTTGTTCTCTTTCTTTCAAGGCGACCGCGCCGTACGCCGCCGTCACCGCAGCGTATGTGGCCTGGAGATGGCATGTGCTGGGCGGCTTGGGAGGATACGTTGAGAACGGCGGGGATCAGGCTTTAGGCGATTACCTGTTACAGATTATCAGTTCGTACGGCAACGACCTGTTGTATCCAATTGACTTTTTTAAACTTTCAGAGAGTTTCTCTGCCGTTTCATTCTTGCTGGCCCAAGCGCTCATTTTTGCCGCTTATTCGCTCTTGTATTTCCATTGTTCTCGCGGCGCTTCGAGAAATGCGACACGGCTCCCCTACGCGCGACTTTATCTGTTTCTCTCATTGTGGATTTTCCTCCCTTTGGCCCTCTTCTGCGCTACCCACACGTTTGCCCATCGATCCATGTATATGGTTGTTGTCCCGTTTGCAGGACTGCCGGCCGTTTCGATGGTCCATTGTTTCAGATTGCTGAGAAGCGGGTCACGTGACCCGTCACAGTCAATGGCGTTCGCTGACGCTCCGCGGCGACCGCTGAAGTGGGGGCAAACCGTAATTGTAGCAGCCAGTCTTGTAGCGTGGGGATCTTTAGCGCTCAATTCCCCGGTTTTTCGAACTTACGCAGGCTGGAACGAAAGCGCACGCGTGTCACGATATTTGCTCGAGGAATTAGGCCAGGTCGTGCAACATCTGCCTGCCCGGTGCACTCTTCACCTGTACAATCTACCGGAAGGCATTAGTTCTTTACAGAGCAACATACTCCGCGCGCGCGAAGTCACGTACATGCGGGATTATTCGGTGAAGTCTTGGATGAACCTTGTATTTCCGCACAACACTATGAGGGTGGTCGTCCATAGCCGCTCCTGGCTGGCAATGGTTGAGTCTCCCTTGGCCATCACTTCATATCGAGCATCCGCGAACAACCTTGTCATAAAAGTGGTGACCGATACCGCTTTCACAAATCATTCGCCGACTCAATTAATAGCTTCACCTATCCGATCCCCGCTCTTCGGTCAAGCGCCCACGGCTCGAAAGCCACGGTGACAGGGCATGTCAAAGCGCAGCCGGTTCCTGCTGACACTACTCGTTCTCGGAGTCAACACGGCGTTCCTGCTCCCAATCCTTGATAGCCCCTATCTCGGGGACGACTCTTGGCGCGAATCCTTGACCAGAGGTCTCTTGCTCTTGTCGGATAAGAGCCTGTGGGAATTGTGCCGGCAAATCTCCAAGGACTTCATATCCAGCGGTCGGTGGTATCCCTTGATAATTTACTATTACCCTGTTTTTTTCCACATCGGTCAGCACGCATACAAGATAATGACATTGCTGTTCATTGTAGGTAACGTGATGCTGTTCGGATGGCTTGTAACGTTGGTCAGCCGCTCTGTAAAGCTCGGTATCGCGGCCATGATGGCGCCGCCTCTCTCGATGCAGTTCCGAATGTATCATGATGCGATTTTGTCATACTACTTTCTCATGCAGATTGAGTTCGCTTTCCTTATGCTTTCCGTCGTATGCTTCGTTCTTTACCTTCGGCGCCCCCGGCCGTGGATCTACATCGCATCTGTTCTGAGCTACCTTATCTGTTTGTTGATCTATGAGGTTTCTTACTTTTTCTGGGCGGCGCATGTGGTTCTGAGTTATCACCGCTTCGGCGGACATCGTTGGAAACAGGCGCTGTCAACCTCTTTCCCGTTTGTGGCGGTCTCCGCCTTGAATTTTGGCGTGATGCTTATAATTCGCGCGCAATTTGGAGTTTATTATGAAGGCGTTCAATCTCAGTTCGCGCCCATGCAGTGCTTGACCACGTTCGCGAAGCAGCTTTTCTCCGCGATTCCTCTGAGCTACTACGCTTCCACGCCTGCGATTCAGGATTTTTTCATGTGGTCGGACATGTTCTCTTCAGAGTTGTTGATCGCGGCGTGCGCATCCTGGGGTCTCGTCTGGTACACGCTGTGGCGCCAAGAGAACGCGCCGCGGCCCGAAAATGAACCTTCAGCGGCAGGGACGCTGGCTGCGCTTGGCATCGTGATATGGATGGCGCCGAGCATTCCCATAGCCTTATCTGCAAAATACCAGCGGGAATTACAGTGGGGCCTCGGATATCTCCCAACATATGTGTCCGCGTTCGGTGTCGATCTAGTGATGCTCGCAGGGCTGGCATTCTTCTCTTCCGGACTCCGAACAGCTACAAGACCGGCACGGGAGGCGTTTGCAATCGGCGCTGCTCTTGTGGGTGTGGCGGTCACTGCGATTACTTTCAACAGCAATTGGATTGTGGTTCAGAAGTACGCATACGCTGAGCGTTTCCCACGAGCGCTCATTGAAAATGCTTTGGAACGAGGATTGCTTCATCCGGTGACAGACAAGTCTTTCCTGATCTGCGGTGAGCCGTTTCGGAGCTGGGACAACCCTCCGTTTTTCAAGCAACACTCTGGCATGACGCTTCAGGTGGTCAAGCCGACAGGTTTCGAGCACGACGAGGATATGGGTTCCACAAGCATCGAGCAAGCATTCGCAGAATACGCCGCTGCCGACCGCCCGGGATGCTATGACTTTACATGCCTCGTGGACTGCAAGCAGGTCTTCTCGGGGTACGATCTAGTCTTCAAAGGGCTTGGATGGCCCGTCCTGTCCAAGGTGACGACCCAGAGTTCGAAACCGGAAACGCCCTCGGTCTTTTTCCTCAAATATGAGGCCTCATCTGAAGCCGTAGGATACGCGGTGCTCGCAAAGTTGCGCGGCATAAAGATCAGCGCGGGTGAAATTGTGGAGATCTCCGCGGACCGCACATGGGTGTTTGCTGCCTTGCCGTCTGCGTCCGCTCTGAGAAATCTGCGGATCACATGCAAATACATCGACGAACAAAATCAATCGACCCAATTACCCGGTTTCGATCAGCGCCAGTTACGCACGGTCCGCGTGAGCGACAGGGAAATGATTTTCGAGCTGCCCCCGTGCTCCGATGGCCTTTTCGCGGACCCGAGATTTGTTCGGCCGGAGATTGAAGGTCACCTAGCTATTAATACGGCGTCTCATGATCGGATGAATCGATGAACCTTCGGGCAACGTGATGCGCGGCCCTAACACCGGTCAGAAAGCTTACTTCCAGGCTCGATTTGTACAATCCGTCACCCGCGACGCACAGATCGTCAAATTCATCTTCCAGGGCCCTTCGTAGAGCATACTGTTTGCAGATCATGCCCGGCGGGAGCTGAACCGCTCCATGCTCCCACCTGTAGATCCTTGAGAAGATTAGTTTATCTGCCAGCCCGGGCAAGACCTTGTCGGCCTCGGTGAGCGCCGCGGCCAATCGGATATTCTGGCTCCTATTACGGAGATCTTGGCATCCATGACGAACCCTTCTCTTTGGCCGAAGAGCCCTTCGGCAAGCCGGTTTGCGTTTTCGCAGATCCCGCGTTAGAATCGGAGGAACGTTTGCAACCGCTTTTCACCCATTCGGGGGTGTGCCATGTCTGTAAGAGCGCGGTCCCTTCCTGCGGGATGGTATCCTTCGTCAGCAGGAGAGTGCAAGAGCAATATCGAGCAGTTCCTGGCCGGTTTCACGTCCCCGCCTGGGGAATGGCGAGGCGGGGTGGCGCCGCACGCGGGCTGGTATTTTTCCGGCCAAGCCGCGGCCCGTGTGATTTGCACGCTGGCAGCCTCGGCAAAGCCTGACCGAATTGTGCTCTATGGCGGGCATCTCTCCGGTACTAGTCAGCCGATCATCTATCCTGAGGCTGCTTGGGAGACCCCATTCGGCCCGATCTCGATGGACGCGGAGCTTGCCGAGCAACTGGTCTCAAAGGGCGCAGCCGGTCCCGCTTCGAGGAGCTTTGCCGACAATACGGTTGAGATTCAGCTCCCGTTCGTGAAGCGCTTCTTTCCGGATACGCCGATTCTCGCGATCCATGCGCCCGCGTCAACTGCCGCGGTTGACCTGGCCGCGGCTGTGGAAGACCTCCTCCAGGAGCGAGCCCTGAAAGCGGTCTGGATCGGTTCCGCGGACCTGACTCATTACGGACCCAATTACGGTTTTGCGCCCAAAGGAACCGGAGCGCAAGCTGTGGCCTGGGTCAAGGACGAGAACGACCGAATCCTGATCGACAAGGCCCTCGCGCTCGATGTCCAGGGCCTGTTACGTGACGCGCAAGCCCGCCAGAACACCTGCTCCGCGGGGCCGATCGCTGCGGTCATGGCTTCCGCCATCCGAGCAGGCATCAAGCAAGGCCACTTGCTCGAATACTACACCAGCTTTGACATCATGCCCGGGTCCAGCTTCGTGGGCTATGCAGGGATCGTGTATTAGGAGTGGCAGGAGGGATCCGGGAAACCCCTTCTTGGCAAGAAGGGGTTTCCCGGCCCCATCCCCAAGAACTCTCATATTGCGGTATCAGTGCGGCGGCATTCCCGTTTTTGGGTCCCAGCCCCATTCTTTGTAGTAATCCTCGATCATGCGCTCTACTTCCGAGCGCTGGAGCGGCTCTCCGGTCAGGTAATTCTTAAAGCCGGCCTTGCTGAACCACTGTTCAGGCGGAATTTCGTCCTTTCCTCGATCCAAGCCTTCTCGCAAATTCGCTAGCCGATACAACGTCCAGACTCGATCGACCCTCTCGCGCAGAGCAGGGAGATCCGTGGGGATGCCGGTAACGGTTTCGTATAGATCCGCACAGATCTCCGCATTGTAAAAGCGGTTGATATGTCCTCTAGCACAAATTCCCATTGAACCCAGCATGGTGAACCAGGCATGAGAATACCTGAGCAGCGCGCCAACTTTGAGCTCCTGCCTATCGGTCGGCCCATCCGCATTCTTGATAATGCGATCGATGGCTTCACTGGGCGCACCCATGCGCTTCAGATGCTGAGTGAAGACTTTCAGAGGTCGGCTCGCGAAATACGTGGGTGAGCCTCCCGAGCCCACGTGCGGACCGCGTGGGTCCAGGACTTGCCCCAACTCCATAGTGCCGAACCGGTCCCATGAAATTGCCGATCCTGGCCCCGCGTACGGATGCATACCTTTGACCAGCGCAGGAGCTAACTTTTCGGCCTCTTCGCCGAACTGCTGGATGATGCCGTTGAAGCCTCCGGCCAGCACATCACCCAGGTCCTCACGGAAGCTGATCTTCCGAGCCCAAGTTTCCATCGAGTCCAAGGAATTCAGCCGTATCTCCGGCTTTGCCGCATCTCGGGGGATGATTCCCTCGTCCACGAGCCGCTTGGCAAAAGCCATGAGACCGAAGAACTCGAACATGTCGAGACCGTATTCGTCCAGAGTAACCATGCACTTGATCGACTCACGATAATCCGTGAATCCATACAGCGCGGGCGTGTACAGGTTGATCACGGAGCTCGTGCATTTGACCAGCCCTTTGAACGGACCGTCGGGAATCTCCACCACATCTTTGCAGCCGATGGGGCAAGAGACGCACGCAGCGCGGCGCTTCTTTATCCGGGCGAACTCGTCACGAGGGACAAAGGAGAAGGCCTGGACCATCCCCAGTTCCTGAGCTTGTTTCAAGTGCGGCCACGAGCGAATCTTGTCGAGAAACGCCTTGCTGAGCGTCTTGTATCGCTTGCGATCGGCTACTTTGACACCGCCGGAGCCTTTGACTATTACGGCTTTCAAGTTCTTGGAGCCCATGACCGCTGCGAAGCCTCCCCGGCCCAAGGTAGAGATTCGGTCCACAAAGGCCATGGAAAAGGGAACCAGGCGCTCGCCGGCCTGACCGATGCACATCACACCTGTGGGCATGCCGAACTCGTCCCAGAGCGCCTGGCAGGTATTATCCACGCTTCGGCCCCACAAACGGTCAGCAGGCTTCAGCTCCACCCGGTCGTCGAAAATCTTGAGATAAACCGGCTTTGGAGATCGACCTTCGATGATTATATGATCCAATCCCGCGTTCTTGAGCATGACGCCGAATGTGAAGCCGCCTGCTCCACACCAGCCGATCGTTCGACTGGACGGTAACTTGGAGACCGAGTAGACCCGCGATGTGGACGGCAAGTTTGTGCCCACGAATGGGCCGGCGCCGAGGATGATGGGGTTCTCCGGCGACAGAGGTTCGCACCCCGGCTTGATCGTGTCATGGCAGAGTTTCAGGCAGAGGCCCAGCCCGCCTATGTATCGCTCTGCCAGAGCCATGTCCAGCGGCTCCCGCCTGATTTCGCCTGCGGACAAATCAACGCGGAGGACTTTTCCGGCAAAACCACCCCTGCTCACGGCTGATCCTCCTGTTTCTTCGTCTTTGACAGCGCGCCGTACAGGCATTGATCAACACAGATCCCGCATTCAATGCACTCTTCACTGAATCGGACGCTGCAATCCGCGCCGGACATCTTCACCTGGATTCGAGCCCTGGACGGATTGAAGGCCTTGGTATAGGTGTACGAACAGGCCAGCTCACACCGTGAACACCCTGAACAGTTCTCCGTCGCCACATCTATCCGATACTTTGCCATGCCCCTGCCTTTCTTTTCATGTCCTGAGTCGTGTTTCATGTGGCGAAACCCGAGCTGCCGACCTCCGAAAACGGGTAATCTTTGGGGACGCAAGAAATGCCTTGAAGAGCTATCAATCACGCTTTACAATAAATTTGTACCAGAATGATCCTCGTATACCTAGCGATTTCGTGGTCGATTCGACGCTCGCCTCGAAAGGAGGGGGAACGATGCGCCATACTCAGCCGGGAGTTTTCTTGTTGTGGGGGGCGCTCGTGGGGTTGATCCTGTCTGCGTCCTGGGCGCCTTGCGCCGACGCCTCGGCAGGATCGGCCGCCGGCCTGAAGATACTGGCCGGCATGAAGCCGGGGGCCAAACCGATCAACATCAAGGCCTGGACCAACAAGGAACCCGGGGCTCAATTCAACGAAGGAGACCGATTGATCCTGGATGTCCAAGCAGATCGCGCCGGGTACCTGCTGGTTATCTCCGCGACCTCGGATGGGAAGCTCGCAGTGTTGGCGCCGAATCGGGAGACGCTCACCAACCGTATCGAAGCAGGCGCGGTTTACAGCCTGTTCGGTGATGACTCTCCCGTCTGGCTCCGGACCGGCAAGCAGGTGAGCGCTAGTCAGGTAGCCGTTTGCATTAGCTCTCAGCCATTCAGTCTGGACCCCTTGCCGTCCGTCAAGGCCGGCGCCGCGGCAACTGCGCCTCAAACGGTAATTATCAAGGCTCTGGAAGCAACACTCAAGGACCTGGTCAAAGACGAAGGCTTCAATGTGCTGATCTTCCCCATTAAGGGTCCGAAAGGCCTCGAGTTCGAGGTCGAGACGCTGGACCGACCCGTAGAGGCCGACAAAAAGAGAGAGAAAAAGGTGCCTGTCGGTGTGGTAAGCTCGCCTCCTGACGGCCCCAAAGGCACTCAAGGTTTGAAGGTGACACCGGACAGAGACCAGCGCCAGTAACACCGATGCGCTTTCGAGAAAGTAAGACGGGGGAAACTTCTTTACACAAGAAGTTTCCCCCCGCTCTTCACTTCTTTGAAAGCGCATCGGTGTTAGCGGGGCTTTCCGAGAGGATTACGGCTTCTTTTCCTTCTCTTTCATTGCCATATAGAGTCTTTCCGCGGTGACGGGCAGCTCGTTGATCCTGACTCCGGTGGCATCGTAGATCGCGTTGAGGATGGCCGGGATGGTGGGCATGATCGCGCCTTCGCCGACCTCTTTCGCGCCATACGGACCGTTGGGCTCATTGGACTCGACCACGATGCTCTTGACGTTCGGCATGTCCAGGGCCGTGGGGATCTTGTACTCCCCCAAGGAAGCATTGATGATTCGGCCCCGGGAATCGAATTTCACTTCCTCAAAGAGACACTCACCAAGCCCCATGGAAAGCGACCCTTGCATCTGTCCTTCCACGGACGTGAGATTTATGGCCAGGCCGCAGTCATGCGCGTCGGTCATGTTATCCACACTGACCTGACCGGTTTCCAGATCCACCGAGACTTCAACCACCTGAGCGGAACAGCCGTAGGCCGGGGAAGTTCCCACGGCCGCGCCTTTGTACGCCCCTCCCAACCGCGGAGGCTTGTACTTTCCGGTCCCCACAAGAGTTCCCTTCTCAAGGAAGGCCAAGCGAGCAGCTTCTCTGAAAGTGAGATAGTCGCCCCCCGGCGGATCGGTCCATCCCCGGTGTTCTTTAATGTAACCCTGACGAAGCTTCTCGAAGTCTCCAGGGCCGCCCCTGAACAGCACGTTACCGTTTCGGAAGGTGATGTGGGCCGCATCGCACCCCATATGGACCGACAATACTTCCGCTATCTGCCGCCGGACGCTCTCAGCGGCCTCCTTTGCGGCATGGCCTGTCATGAGTGTTTGTCGGCTGGAATACGCGCCCAGGTCCACGCTGTATTCCGTATCCCCGGACAAGACTCGCACGCATTCAAGCGGAATCCCGAGAGTCTCCGCCGCGATCATAGCCAGCATAGTGTCCGATCCCTGGCCGATCTCTGCGGACCCTGTGAGCACGGTGACGGTTCCGCCGTCTTCCGCGACCTTGATGACTACAGTGGAATGATACGTGTCGGAACGATAGATGGGATAACCTGCTCCTGAAACGAAAAAGCCGCACGCGCTTCCGATGCCCTTGCCTTTGGGAAGCTTGCCTTTCTTGTTCTTCCAGTCTGAGCCGTCTCGCACCGCCTCGATGCACTCCTTCATCCCCAGGCTCGACATGTTGAGTTCATTAATTGTGGCCTGGCCCGCGACCATCACGTTCTTGAGCCTCATCTCCACGGGATCGATCCCCAATTCGTCCGCGGTTTTGTCCAAGAGCTGTTCGAAACACGCCCGGTGCGCCACCCCGCCGTGGCCCCGCTGTGCCCCGCACGCGGGCTTGTTCGTGTATGCGCGCCATCCGTCATACTTCATTGCTTGTAATCGGTACGGGCCGCCCAGGAGCGATCCCGAATAGTACACCGTCGCGATCCCAAAGCTGGTATAGGCGCCGCCGTCAAGGACAGCCTTGTTCCTCAAGGCCAGCATGGTCCCGTCTTTCTTGACCCCGAGGCTCATTTCCGCGTAGAATTGGTGCCTGGCTCGGCTGTGCAAGAAGACCTGTTCCCTGGTATAATTCATCCTCACGGGCCTCCCCGTCACCTTGGAGAGAAGGCACGCGCTCATCTCCAGGGGAGTGGCTTCGGATTTCGGCCCGAAACCCCCGCCGACGCACGGCTTGATCACCCGAACGTCACCGACCGGAATGCGCAGCACCATCGCAACCGTGCGCATGACATAGTGAGGCACCTGGGTCGAGGTGTGGAGCGTGAGCTTACCTTGCAGGTCGAACACGGCCAGACACGAGTGTGGCTCGATGAAAGCCGCATCCTGCCGTTTGCTCAGGAAGGTGTGGTCCACCACCAGGTCGCACTGCGCCATGAGCGCTCCGGTTTCGCCGAATTCCTGATGGACCTCCGCAGTGACGTTCCCGGGAAACTCGGCGTGCAACTGAGGAGCGCCTTCTTTCATGGCTTCAAACATGTCGAAGACAGCCGGTAACTCCTCATAATCCACCTTGATAAGTTCCACCGCTTCCAAAGCCGTTTCAAGGTCCACCGCGGCGACTGCGGCGATTTCGTCGCCCACGTAACGCACTTTTTCGTGGCAGTACAGGGTCTCGTCGTACCGCGCGGGCGAAACCCCGTACTTGACAAGCCCGGCCTCTCTTGCGGTAACGACGGCCCGCACTCCCTTGAGTTTTCGGGCCTTTGAAGTATCAATATTGAGGATTTTCCCGTGTGCGATCGGGCTTTGCAGGAGCGCCCCATGGAGCATGCCGGACATGGTCAGGTCGTCCGCGTACTTTGCCTGGCCTGTTGATTTGGCAGGCGCGTCCAATCGTGGCGCTCTCGCGCCCAGGACTTGGAAATCTCTCATCGTTACGAGCCCTCCTTCCCGGTCATTGCTTCGGCCGCGTCCTGGATCGCCTGGACGATCTTCTGATAACCGGTGCAGCGGCAAAGATTACCCGATATGGCAGTGCGAATCTCGATTTCGGTCGGTTTGGTGTTCGTGTCGAGGAGCGCCTTGGCGGAGAGTATCATCCCGGGTGTGCAAAAACCGCACTGAATGGCCCCCTTGTCCACGAATGCCTGCTGAATGGGATGAAGCTTTCCATTCTCAGCCAGTCCCTCAATCGTAAGGACCGACCGCCCATTTGCTTGGACCGCCAAGACCAGACAGGAATTCACCGGCTTGCCGTCCAGGATGACGGTGCAAGCTCCGCAGTCTCCCAGCCCGCAACCATGCTTGGCGCCGGTCAATTCCAGATCTTCCCTCAAGAACTGCAAGAGCGTCCGATTTGCGTCCACCGCGGCTTCGACCGGTTCGCCGTTCACCGTTAACTGAATCAAGGTCTTCATGCTCCATCTCCTCGCAAAGGAGTTCGTAAAGAAGGGCTGAGCAGATGAACAGAGTTGCTCGTCATGCTCTTTCGCCGAGGTCTCACGGCTTCCATGCCTTGGCTCGAGCGAGAGCCTCAGTGAGGCATCGCTTGGTGAGCACTTCGATCATCATGCAGCGATACTCCATAGTGCCACGATGGTCCGTGATCGGGCTGCACATACCCACACCTATTTCACCGGCCTTCCGGAAAAGCTCCTCAGAGGGTATGGCCCCCACGAGAAGATCCTCCGCGGCAAGGGCGCGCACCGGCGTCGGGGCCACCGCGCCAAGGGCAATGCGAACATCCACAATAGGACCGTCCGCGCTCTGGAGGGTGATCATTGCCGCGACGTTCACCATGGAGATCTCCATCGCCTTCCGAGCGCCGAGCTTGATGTACGAGCCCCCGCTCCAGGGCGGAGGGGTCTCTATGTGAAGGGAAACCAACAACTCGTTGGGCTCGATCACTGTTTCCCCAGGCCCACGGAAAAAATCATTCACCGGGATGTCACGCTCGCCCTTGGCGCTCTTGAGCTTGAGCGTTGCGTTGAGAACCATGCAGGGTGGCGGGAAATCAGCCGCGGGTCTCGCATTCGCCAAATTACCGCCGATGCTGGCGCGGTTCCGGATCGGAGGCGCGCCCAGCTTGCCCGCGGCTATGGCCAAGGGCGTGAAACGATCCATGACCAGCTCATTACGAGCAAGCTCAGCCGCGGTCACACCGGCGCCTATGGTCACCGCGTGGCCGTTCCGAGGAATGATCTGATCCATGCCGGGCACGCGAGCCACTGAAATCACGTGACTCGGCTTCTCCAGCTTCCTCTTCATCTTCACCAAAAGGTCTGTGCCGCCGGCTAGGACCCGGGCGTTTCCCCCGAGTTCGTGAAGGAGATTGAGCGCGTCCTCCAACGTGGTCGGCTCATGGTATTCGAATCTCGGAAGAAGCATGTCACGTCCCTCCTTCCCTCAAACTGGAAAGTTCCCTATGGCGAACCTCTGAACGATTCAGATTACCCGTGAGGTTCGGCTATGTCAAGAAAATACGTTGCCAGGGCGAGCCAAGAACGTAAAGCTCAGAATTTTACCGAGCCGGGAAGTTCACCTCACGGAACTAAAAGCGCCGCTGGACACGCTCGCCTTCCCAAACATGCGCGCCTCCTTCGATACTAATCTGCAAGTAGCTCAGACGTTATAAGGGCTTGCAATGCCGGCTCAGACTTGCTATTATGTCCCCAAAATTGCATAGAGTTCGGAGGCTTGGTGAAAAAAACCCGATACAGGATGAAGGCGCCGACCCTCGCGCTGCTGAGCCTCTGTTGCGCCTTCATTAGCCTGACACCCGCGCTCGCGGAAGAGATCTTCGTGCCCGCGTATCTGTACGACCGGGGGATCGCCGTTAAGACCAACCCCTTGGAGATCGCGGACACGTGCCTGGGAATTCCCTACCGGGATGACGGAACCATCGACCATAAAGGCTACTTCACGACTTTCAATAGACCTGATCGGGTTTATGACACCCCAGGGCTCAATTGTAGTGGTCTGGTGCTTTCCGTTGCAAGGTTCCTTTTCAATAAGAATTTCTCCTTGGAACAAGCTACGAGAGACCGCCAAAAGAACAGCGGCGCGAACGCGGCCTTCGGCAAGGACTGGGATTTCGGATACGATCTGATCCTCAACGTCACCGAGCACGCGCCTCGCCGCGTCATCATGCCCGACACCCGACCCCATCCTCTTGACACTTCGGACGGTCTCTCCCTCCGAGGTTTCGACTTGCAGGATGGAAACGCGTGGGCCGCGGTGCTCCGGCAAATGCAGCCCGGTAAGATCTACCTAGGCAGCATAAGCAGAGAAACAGGCAATCCTCGGCGGGTGCTCCATTATCACGTGGTCTTGATGATTCCGGATGAGAAAGGCGGCGTTTGGTTGTACCACTCCACCCGCCGCAGCCGGGCCCACAAGATGAACATCAACACCGCGGGCGGGATCAACCGACTCTGGGCGCAATTCCGGGATTCGGGACATGACCGAAAGAAGATCCTGATCGTGGAAGCCCTACCCCCAGGGCGCGACCAAGACAAGGCCCCGGCAACCACAGCGGGAGGACCGCTTCAAGCGCCGGAGTCCGCGGCCTCTGCGAGTTCGGAGGACCGACTGGCGCTCAAGGCTATGGAGATCCTGGACAACGTCAGGCCGGTTGCGAGAGACACGGCCCAATTGAGCGCAAACCCCACGAGTCGAGCCGACTCGGAAGAAGAGGAGTTTCAACCTCAACCGTCAAGACCGCAGCCCGCGCCTGCTACGCGACCGGATCCACTGGCGAATCTGACCATCAGCCATCTTTCGGGTAAGGTTTTCCGCAGCTTCCCCGACCTGGTGACGCAGATCCCGCGGTTCGCTGACGACTCCAAACAAGCGATCAAGTTCTCGTTCAGAAACAACGGCGGCAGGCCGCGCGATTTGAGCCTCTTGTTGAGAGGCCCCGCCGGCGACTTCCGTTACCAGGGCCAGGTTTTGCAGGGCGGCAAGGACCTGGTTGTGGTCTATCCCAGGGACTTTGCCCGAGGAAGTCGCGGCGGTCTGGATCAGGGCAAATATGGGATGGAAGCGCATGTAGACGGTGAGAAGTGGTGCGCCAACGTCTTTGAGGTTGATTTCCTCAAGGACGCTGAACCCAAAATCATTGACGTAAAAATCCCGGCTACGGTGGCCTCGGGCCAGACTTTTTCCGTAAAGGTTGCAGCGCGGAATCAGGGCAAGGAGTCGGATTATGGCGGCATAACGCTGTCCGCGCCCGATCCGCACGGTCTGAAATTGGTTTCCGCCAGACCTGGGAAGATATACGGTCGAGGCAGCACGGTTCTGTCCATAACGCAGGACAAGATCAAGACCAAAGTTCCCATGGCGGAAGAATGGATCGAACTGTGGGGCGAGAACAAGACGCATGAGCTGGAAGCCAAAATACAGGCGGGCCCGCCGGGAACCTATCCGCTGTACATCCGTTGCGCTATACGGGGGGTAGCTGTGAAGAGCAGCGTGATATTGATGGATCCGGTTTCGTCTGATACCGTGGATCAGCAGGGGTTCCCGGTAAAGGTTTACAACATACAGGTGCGGTAGCCGGATTGATATTGTCGAACTCGACTCGGAGGAAATTATGAAAGTAGCCATGAAATTGTTGCTCGTGGTCCTTATCGTGGCTGTGGGATTTCCCATTTGGGCAGCGCCTCGTGAAGAGCCGTGGGCCCAGATCGAGGCTCGAACCAAATTCCTCAGGACAAAGCACTACATTGAAGTGGTCCGAGTTCATTCGGACACCTACCGGAGCGTCCAATCCAAGCAAGGGACGGTTTCCAGCCCATTCCCGGTCCATGTGATCCTTCCGGACGACTACGAGACCAACGTCAATCGTCGGTACGGCGTGGTTTATCTCCTTGGCGGGAAATCAGGATGGGACAACGGACCGGAAAAAGGCGGCGCAACATACTGGTCTGTCTGGTGTAAAACCCCACTCACCATGGACCATCTCCAGGCTGGGAAACTCACCAAGACCGACTTCCAAGACAATATCACCGACGAAGAGCTCGCCTTGTTCAACCGGTGGCTTTCCGAGAGCCCGTATGAGGACCTGATCGTGGTATCGCTATGGAATCCCGGGGGGGGCGCGACAGGCCAGTATGAGAAGTACCTCCTCGAAGAAGTGATCCCGTTCATAGATGCGCATTACCGCACCGTGCCCGATCGTCGCTTCAGGGGCATTGACGGCGCGTGTGCGGGCGCTGCCCAAGCAATTATGATCTCAGCCCGCCATCCCGAGATCTTCGCATATGTGGGAGGCCAACAGACCGATCTTGGAAGCTATCCCACCACAAACCCGGTCTTTGAACAGAACATCCAACGGATAAAGAAAGCCGGAGGCATCGCGTACAACATCAATACCAACGAGCGGGATGGCTGCAACACCTATAGCAATGGCGGTCGCCTGTACCATCTTGTTCAATCCATGAGGGGCGCGGGTTTCCCGGTCACCGTGAGCGTTTTCAAGAGCTGCGGCCACGGGTACTGCGCGTATCGCTATCCCAACGGCCATCAGGCGCTGTACTGGTTTTCCCAGCGATTCAAGCAGAATTTCCTGGCTTTGGGCATCAATCAGGACCTGCCACGCACTCGGGTCGCGGCTCAGGAATCACCGGACGCCCCCGAGCGCGCGGCTGCGAGCGATGAGCCTCAGCCGCCGATCCGCACAGGCGCCGGTCTGCTACCCGGGCTCTGGTAGCCTAAGCCACACCTTTGGCGCAGGGCCTTCGACACGCTGATGAACAGGTTCCGTATTACAAAGGCGTGTAGGGTCTGCTTCCTGCCGCTCCTGGCAATTGCGATTGCGGGTTGCCTCGGATCGTCGGATCAACCTGCCCGGACTTCGAATACCTCTCGCGGCCCTTCTCCCGACCCGAATCCTTCCCCCTCTCCGGCAATCGCGCAGAAAGATCCAGCCCCAACCGAGACAGGCCCCAAAGTAATTCGTCCAGGGCCACGTGCGTTCGCCACCGAACCCTCTGACCAGAAGGCAAATGCGCGAACCCCCCGCGCCATTGCGCGCCTTGAACCGGACATTGCGGCGCCGAGAGAGCCCGGCGCAGCTTTTACCGAGAAGCTGGAAGGGTACCGCACTCCGGCCGAGTACTTGGTCCTCAAATCGCGGCATGTGCCCAGCGCCATTGCGGCCATCGGGCTCCCGGTTGATTACGGACAAGATCCCGCCAGGACATACCCGCTGGTCATCGCGTTCGGCGGCGCGGGAGAGTGCGCGAGACCGCCCCGCGACGGCGCGCTCGCATGGATCGGGTACTATAAGACCGATCAGGCGATGGTGGCGCTTAAGAATAATAAGCTGCAAGCCTCAGACTTCAGGGGCCTAGCTTCGGCTCAAGAGGTCCGCGAGTTCAACAAGCGACTGGAAGCTCACCCGTTTCAAGGCGTGATCCTTGCCTGCCCCTATTCTCCGCCCTTGACCGCGGGTGGGCGGCTGGAAGACCCGGACTATGAGCTGTTCATCATGGAGGAGCTTATCCCCTCGCTCATCAAGCATTACCGGGTAGCTCCGGGAATGATCGGAGTGGACGGGGTGTCCATGGGAGGGACCCGGTCCATGTATTACGGTTTCAAGTATCCGGATATCTTCAGGAGTATCGGTTCGCTGCAAGGCTCTTTCAGCCCCTTTATGGATCAATATAGGGAGCTCGTGGTCAAGAATCGAGCCCTGCTCAAGGACCGATCCATACAACTGGTCACGAGCGATCGGGACTATCTCGCGCCCTCAGTGAAAAAGATGAGCCGAATGCTGGAATCTGAAGGCATCCCCCACAGCTACCTTGTCCTGGGCGGCCCGCACGACTATATCTTCAACCAAGGCCCTGGAAGCCTGGCGCTGCTTGTCTTCCACAACCAGGCCCTGAACACGGCTTCCCCCAGCCCGAAACGTCGATAACCATGTTGGGAGGAATCGTCGGATCACTCGCGGCTCAGCCGCTGAGGGCCGCCTTTCTTGAACAGAACCGGATTGAAGCCTTGTTTTCTGACATCAGTGACAAGGATAGGTTCGCGAAAGGTACGAGCGGTGAGCCACGCAGGGGTCTGATCTTTGTAATGCTTCGAGAAGAAATGCGCAGACATGCCCATCGCGGCGCTCGCGAAGAGTTGAGGGGGCTGAGTCATGTCGGCAATCTGCCGCAGCGAGACCCCTTCGACCACGTGGAACGGATAGACCTGCGACCAGCCCGCGCAATCTATGGAATCGCCCGAACCGGGGACGGCCAACGGGCCCACATGGTAGAGCAACTCCAGGAATCGAGACCGGGCAGTGAGCGGATGATAGAAGACCGTGGTGTGAATGTCGCTCCACTTCCACTTCTTCGGGTCGTCGCCCATCAGGCTCTTGCCGCGGGAAAGCGCGTGCTGAAAACTCTTCCGGATCACTTGCTGCAAGCCGTTCTCGTGCGCGGCCTTGTCCGCGTCCGTTGCTAAGATCCTCCTGAGAACCGCCGTGGGCAGGAGCGGATACTGCGCGTATCCTTCGAACGCCGTCTTTCCAAGCGGCTTGAGAAAAAGCTCCTCAGTCAGGGACTGATACCATAGGCCAAAGACTGCAGCGGGCGACGAATCCGCGTTCATCTTGAAGTCCCACGACTGCAGCGCTTCTATGGCGGCTCGGAACGTGGAGTCCTGTTCCTTGCTCTCACGGACTGCTTTGAGCGCCAGCGGCGTAAGCTGCGACGCGAGTGGCGAAAGCGTGTCGCCTTGTATCTCTTGGAATGTCTCTTTGTGATGCTCCGGCGTCTTGGCCAGCAGCGCGGCCACCCGAGCCAATCTGGAATCGTCGCTCCAGTAGCAACCGGTAAACATAGAAGCCAAATTGCCGCGTGGACGATCGTCAGCCACTGTGACGGCGTTTCCGGGCGGATTCTTGAGCGAGGGAAGCTCCTCGAACGGTATGAACCCAAGCCAATCCTGCACGCCCGTCCATGCAGGCATGGGCGCTATGCCATCGCTTTCCGGCGGCCTCACCGGAATTCGTCCGGCCATTTGAGCGCCGAAGGAGCCGTTCTCATCCGCCCAGAGCACGTTCATGCATGGCGCGATCAAAGCTTTCAGCGCGGCTCGCGCGTCATCTCCATTGCCGGCGCGATTGAGCGCGTACATTGCTGAAAACAGCCCCAGCCCCTGTTGGCCGGTCCAGCGCAGTGACAGCGCCCTCTCCTTGAAAGGATTGGAGACCAGCGGCCCAGTCTCGGTTGAAAGCACGGTCTTCACAACCGACCGCTTTCCTTTCACCCGATAAGTTTCCTGCCGCGGCCGCAGGTCTCGCCACCGGTCCACGCGCCAATAGCGCCGCGGCTCATCCGAATCGAGCCGTTCGATGTAAAGATCCGCATCATCCGCCGGAGCTGAGACACATCCCCAGGTCAGGCGTCTGTTTGCGCCCACCAAAGCCACAGGCAGCCCGGGGACAAAGGCCCCTGCCAAGTGGAATTCCGGGGTTGCCAGTCGGGCCCTGTACCAGAACCCGGGAGCGGACAACACCTGATACAGAGCATAGCCGGTCATGGGCTTTCCGCTGCGTGTTCGAGCGCCTCCCACAGCCCACGCGCAACCGCTCCG
Source organism: Deltaproteobacteria bacterium (assembly GCA_016875095.1). Lineage (GTDB taxonomy): Bacteria > Desulfobacterota > Desulfomonilia > Desulfomonilales > Desulfomonilaceae > VGSG01. The sequence goes on along the minus strand of VGSG01000003.1, from coordinate 59,483 downwards.
GAGGCCCGGAACGCGCATCATTTGAGCGCGGCCTGAAGGGGCGCCAAAGAGTATGCCGGTCGGCTCCCAGCTTTCCAGATCCGGAGACACTAAAGGAGGCCATACAGAAGGGTCGCGGGGGAAGAATTCAAGCGCCCGCTCTTTTCCAAGACGCCCGAGGATCTTAGTCATCGCGGGATCGACTTTGCCCGCGGGCGAGGTCTCCCACGCGAGCGCGAGAAAGAGTCGGAGCACGTCCTGAGGCGTAAAGGGCTCGGGCCGATATTCCAGGAGAGAGAACTCCACGGGGAGCTTGTTCGCATGATTTGAAAGAAAGGTGTTCACACCTTTGACAAAGCTGTGGAGCCAGGCCTGCCCGCTCTTTCCAAGTCGGGCCGGTGTATCTTCGGACTGGGGCGCGGACTGGAGCATTCGCATAAGCTGATCGTCATCGAGGCGCTCGGGCCCGAGGATCTCCGCCAATCGGCCTTGGGACGCTCGTCTGAGGTAATCCATCTGCCAGAGACGGTCCTGAGCCATCACGTAGCCCAGCACGAACGCGAGGTCCTCTTCGTTCTCACCCACAATGCCGGGGATGCCGTTGATGTCTCTCATCACCCGGACTTCGGCCCGTAATTCAGGCGCCACCACTTCGGACTCGCTTTCCGGGAGAAGCGAATGCACAAAGAAATAGAGCCACAGCGCTCCGCAGCCGGCAAGGAGGATCACCACCACCGGAATCACTGTGAAGATGCGCATCAACCACGCGGGATCGATGTCCATCCAGTTCGAGGTCCTATTGGGAGTCACCTTTCGCCTCTCCAAGCAAGCGTTCCACCAGCTCCTGGCACGCGCTGTACGGGTCGGTCTCTCCCGCGACAATCCGGTCCGCGATGCCTGCGAGCGCGGGCCTGTCCCCAATCTTTTGAAGAGCCCGTCCCAGGAGATGCTCCTTGAGCAGGTCCACGAGCTGATTATAGACCCTGGTCTGCTGCCGCTTCCACAGCTTTTCTCCCCCTCCTGATTCCAGGAACCGTCGATGCTCCAGGATAGCCTGATATAGCTCGTCAATACCTTCGTCGTTCGCCGCTTGTGTGGCTAGAACCGGCGGCATCCATCCGTCTGCGGCGTATCGTTCGGAGGACATCTCCAGCATAGTTCTCAGCTCGCGGATCGTTTTGGCCGCGCCCTCTCTGTCGGCCTTATTGACCACAAACAGATCGCCGATCTCCATCAGGCCCGCTTTTATGGCCTGGATATCGTCTCCCATGCCCGGCACGGTAGCCAGAACCGTGGTATGCGCGCTGTGGGCAATATCCACTTCATCCTGGCCCACCCCCACAGTCTCCACAATGACCACGTCCTTGCCCATTGCCTCCAAGACCACGATGGCATCCGCGGTGGATCTGGTGAGCCCGCCAAAGGAGCCTCGCGTTGCCATAGACCTGATGAAGACCCCCGCATCGAGGAAGTGCCGCTGCATGCGGATCCGATCCCCGAGGATCGCGCCGCCGCTGAATGGGCTGGTGGGGTCCACCGCAATAATACCCACGGTCTTGCCGTCCCCTCTGAACCGGGAAACGATTCGGTCCACAAGAGTGGATTTCCCGACGCCGGGCGAGCCCGTAAAGCCGATGACGTGGGATCGTCCGGCATGAAGATAGAGCTTGCGCAGCTCCGGGATTACCTCGGGATCTCCGTCGTCGATCCGGCGTATCAGCCGCGCCACCGCTCTTACGTCGCCTTGTATGATCTTGTTCGCGAGCACGGTTGTTGTCCGAGGTCTCATTTCCTCTTCTTGAGCAGGTTTCTTGCGATCACGAGGCGCTGGATCTCGTTGGTGCCTTCGTATATTTGGGTGATTTTCGCATCGCGCATGTGGCGTTCCATTGGATAATCCCTGCAGTACCCGTAACCGCCGAGGATCTGCACGCCTTCGATCGCCGCGTGCATCGCCACGTCGGACGCGAACATCTTGGCCATGGCCGCTTCCTTTTCAAAGGGAAGTCCCTTGTCTTCAAGCAGAGCGGCTCTCCAAATCAGGAGTTCCGCGGCGTCGAGCTGAGTGGCCATATCCGCCAATTTCCATTGAATCGCCTGGAAGTCCGAAATGGGTCGACCGAATTGCTCCCGTTGCTGGGCGTATTCTAAGGATTCCTCCAGGACCGCGCGGCCGATTCCAAGCGCTTGAGCAGCTATGCTGATGCGGCCGCTGTCCAGAGTCGCCAGCATTTGGCGCAGGCCCGATCCCGGTTCGCCAAGGATATTCTCTTTCGGGATCCGGGCATCCTCGAAAATAAGCTCTGCCGTGCCCGACGCATTGATCCCCATCTTTTCTTCCACTCTACCCACCTTGTAACCGGGGGTCTCCCTCACATCGCACACGAATTGGCTGATCCCCTTGTAACCTTTGGACCTGTCCGTCGTGGCAGCGAAAACGACGTAGTCCGCGATGTTACCGTTGCTGATGAACTTCTTCTCGCCGTTGATCACCCACGAGTCCCCGTCGAGTCTGGCCGTGGTGCGCAAGGCCGCGGGATCGCTCCCCGCGTTGGCTTCGGTCAGCGCATAGCAGCCTACCGATTGCCCTGACGCCGCCGGGACCAGATATCTCTGCTTTTGCTGTTCGGCGCCGAACTTCAGCATCGGGTAGCAGTAAAGGGAATTGTGCGCGGCAACGAGAGTGCCCGTTCCTCCACACGCGCGCGAGATTTCCGCCACGATGAGGGCGTAAGAGACGTAATCCATGCCGCCGCCCCCGTACTCCACGGGAACGGCCACACCCATTACGCCCATCTCTCCCAGGGCCTTGACCACCTCGGGAGAATGGGTATGTTCTCGATCAAGCCGGTCAGCGATGGGTTTGAGTTCGCTGTCGGCAAATTTCCTGGCCATATCGCGGGCCATCTTCTGTTCATCGGTGAGCAAATAGTCCATAGTGTTAACCTCAGTAGGGCAATCTGATTGTCGAGCGGGCTCGGAGCCCCCTCCGAACCGTAGAAAAAGGTCGCACTATTGGTAGGAATCGCCGCCGCAATTGTCAATAGCAAAGAGCTTTCCACAGGATTTGGGTTGAAAGCCGACGAATGCGGGTGCTAGAGTCTTCGGTATGACAAAATGGTTGGCCGTTGTCCTGAAGGCGCTGGTTATTGTAGTGGCGGCAGCCGCTCTGGGGGTCATCTTCAATCTGTTTTCTCCTGCGGGAATTCCGCTCCTGTACGCGCCTCCGAAAGAGGTGGTTTACTCGGGAGTGAAGATCCGGGTAATTGACGAAAAAGAGGCTCGGCAATCTCTGGATGACGGCGCCACGATCTTCCTGGATGCGCGTGATGAGGAAGACTTCCAGGATAGCCACATCAAGGGCGCTCTTTCCATGCCTTCCGCGCGAAAGGAAGAGCGATTTCCGCGCCTGGAGCCCATGCTCCCTAAAGAAGGCGGGATAATAGTCTACTGTACTAATCCCGAGTGCCACATGGCCGAACAGGTGGCCGCCTTTCTGGCCCAACTGGGGTACGAGAACCTTCGGATAATGACATCCGGGTTGGAGGGCTGGACTAAGGCCGGCTATCCGGTGCAAAGTGGATCGGAACGTAAGCGATAAGCGTTAGAAATGACTGGTAACTTGCCGGCGCAGGCCGGGAATCCCCTGAACGAAGGTCCCACAGCCTTGCCAAAGGAGCTTGAATGGCGGAACGTTACCGACAGTTCCTCGGTTCAAAACCCGGCATAGTGGTTGAATTGATTGACGCTACGAGTTCTCCGTATCGGGTCCGAACCGAGGATGGATTTGAGTATTATATCAGCGCTGAGGATTTCCGGACCTATTATGGGCCGGAGAGCGAACCGACCCCCGCACGATGGAAGCCTCTGATCACAGACCCAAAGCAAGGAATTATCAATTCCCGAGACATGGCCGAAGTGGTGGAGGTGGTCCAGTCCTTCGACGAGGCTTTCCGCGATTTTGAAAAGGCTCGGGCATTTGTCAGAGACGCTCTCGAACTCATAACGAAGCATCCCGAGCAGACTGCGGAGCAGATCTCGCCGCAGCTAGCCAAGCTCGGTTGGAACTCGGCGATCTTGACTCAGGAACGTCTTCAAAGTCTCGCGCGCCTTCGACCCGAAATCCGAACTCTCCTCCTGGACGAATCAGCGGCTGTGCTCCAATGGCTGGATCTGCCGGAAGATCCCCTTCGAGGACAAGAAGAACCGGGCGCAAGGGCCGAGAAGGCTGGCCGCGTGGTTCCGAGACCGAAGCCGGACCGCGCTCCTGCAAAAAAGCCTGCCGCCGGAGCGCGACAGCCTTCCGGTATGAAAAACGTGCATCTCGAGGCGCAAGGGGATACTTTGACCGTGACCGTGGATCTGTCCCAGGATTTCGGTCCGTCCAAGTCCGGTAAGAACACCATTGTGGCGTCCACAGGCGGCAATAAGACTATTCCCGGGCGGGAAGAAAAAATCGGGCTCAATGTGTACCGATCCGAATCCGGCAAGGCCACGGTCGGCAGGAAAGGGCAGTTCAAGAACGTCACCCTGTCCGTTGATGGGGACAAGCTCACCATCACTGCCGACTTGTCCCAAAACCTCGGTCCGTCTAAGTCCGGGCAGACAATGCTGGTGGCTTCAACAGGCGGCAATCAAACAGTGTGCTCGCGAAGCGAGAAGATAGGGCTGAACATCTACCGGCCACTGGACTAAGGCCCCCGGAGCTTGTCGTGAGCCGGGAAATGCCTTACCTGTAGCATACACACTCCGCGAACATTTCCGGTTGATTCAATACGATCAAGGAGGCTCTTATGTTGGTTTTCGGGACTGCGGATGACGTATTCGCCATGGCCGTGCGAATAGAAGAGAACGGAAAAGCCTTTTACGAGGGGGCTGCCTCAAGAAGTGACAAGGCGAGCCTCAAAGCCCTTTTCCAAGAGCTGGCTCGGATGGAACAGAGCCACGTCGAACTCTTCAGGGGGCTGCGGAGCGCATTGGCGCCCTCTCTCTCGGATCTTGCCTGGGATCCTGAAGGACTGGCCGAAGGTTATCTCCAGGCCGCGGCGGACACGCATGTCTTTTCGGGGGAATCGGCTCTCGCACGGCTTACGGGGGTGGACACCCCGGAAAAAGCGCTCGATATGGCTTTGTTGTTTGAAAAGGATTCAGTAGCCTTCTTCCTCGGGATGAAATCAATTCTTCCGGATCCCAAAGGCAAGGGAGAAATCGACCAGCTCATCGAGCAGGAACAGGCCCACATCCGGATGCTGTCGGACGCGAAAAAAGACCTACTCCGGAAAGGCGCCGCCACCCTTCCGGGAACAGAACCCGCTTCCCCAGCGCTCGATGCTCGAGGGAGGCCCAAGTCGTTTTGAGGTAAAGCGCACGAGGATCTGCAGGAATGTATCGATTCAGTGACCGGGGGAAAAAGCCCCGGCCCGGGGGAACCTTCTTTGAAAGCGCATTCCTGTGAAGGTTGTGGGCTCGAAGCAGGCCTGATAAGGTTTACGTATGGCGATCTTTGGGGCAGAGACTCATCTGCTCTCCAGGATGTCGCTCAACGATGCGCTCATGCCGAGCGCTCCGAGGCCAAGCCCCGGAGCGCTCGCGGACGCCGAGGACTTGAGTGTTTCGTTGTGGCTTTCCGGCCATAGGGGTCGATATAATATCAATGACAGGTTGGATACCTTGTGCTATTTTTGGCGATTAGCACTGCCCACAACATGCAAGAGGAGGTTTTCATGAAAAGAGGATTCATCGGATTGACCCTTGTGGTGATGCTGATGCTCTTGATTTGCTCCTTGGGATTTGCGCAACCAAAGGCGAATTGGCCGAAGTCGGTAACGGTCGGAGCGGCCCCGGTCGGAGGAACCTACTTTGTCTGGGCGGGTGGGTTCACCAAGATGCTCAATGACAAGATGGGGATACCGGGCAACGTGGAGTCGACAGGCGGGCCGGTGCACAATGTGCAGCTCATTGACGGCAAAAAGCTGGATTTCGGCATGGTCACCAACGGGCCGGCAGCGGAGGGTTGGGCCGGCGAAGGTTGGGCCAAGGGTAAGACATATCAGAACCAGCGCGCTATCTTTCCCATGTACACCACCTTTTTTCAGATGTACTCCCCGGCCAATTCCGGCATCAAGAGCATTAAGGATCTCAATGGCAAGAGCGTCGGAGTCGGACCCATAGGAGGAACTCCTGCAACGTATTGGCCGATAATTATCGAAATGGCCGGCGTCAAACCCAAGCGGATCGTGAACGCCAGTTCCGCGGATCTGAATGCGCAGCTCAAGGACGGTATGCTGGATGCCAATGGCCAATCAGTGGGGCTGCCGTGGGTCACGATAACGGAATATGAAACCACCCACGAGGCCAGCGTGTACGGCGTACCTGACGACGTGTGCGACAAATTCATCGCCAAGTACCCTTATTTCGCCAAAGGGAACATGCCCAAGGGCGCCTACAAGAGCAACAAGGACAAGGACCTGGAAACCCTGACTCTCTGGAATTTCATGGTAGTGCACAAAGACACGCCTGACGACTTTGTCTACGAAGTCGTCAAGAAGACCTTTGAAAACGTGGACATGCTCATTGCCGCGCACAAATCCGCTGAGGAAGTGAAAGTGGAAAACGTCGTCCACAGCCCTGTCCCACTGCATCCGGGCGCGGTCAAGTACTACCAGGAGAAGGGGATTAAGCTGCCTGAGAAGCTCCTTCCTCCCAAATAGATCACGCGGATCAAAGCGCCGTTTGGACTGATGCAAACAGAGTTTAGCCGCGAGGCGCCTTTGCCCGGCGCACAGGCGGGATCAAGAAGACGATTTGGTCCGCGGCTCATACGTGAAACGGCTGAGGGCTTTCATGCGGCCCGGTCTCAGGGGCTGGAGCGTCGTGCTTCAGAGACGTCCGATTGCGCTTCTGAATGACGTCTTGGGAGACCATTGACTCAGAGAGAGGTAATTGGCCATGGCTGAACAGTTTGCCCCTGTCGATATCAAAGACGTCGAGAAGAAGCTGGAGGAGATGCACATCAAGGACCTGGAGGTTTCCGGCGGACGTCCGCTGAAACAGCCGTTTTCAATCATCGTGGCCGTTCTCGGAGTGATTACGAGCCTCTTCCACATCTGGGTCCTTACGATTCATCCTATAGATCCATGGTACTTTCGGACGTTGCATGTGGTCTTAGGTGGCATTCTCTTATTCGCCGTTGTCCCGGCAGCCAGGAATCTGGGCAAAGACCAGCCACATCTCGTGGACTATCTGTGCATGCTGATGCTTGTGGCGCCGGCCGTATATATTTTCAGCGTTTTCGATGAATGGATATACCGTGTTGGGGTTGTTCCGACCAACTGGGACTTCTTCTTTTCCGTTCTCTTTGTCGCCGGCGTCTGGGAAATGACCAGGCGGACAGCCGGATTGCCACTGGCCATCTTGACCATCGTGTTCATCCTCTATGGCCATTTCGGCAATTACTTGCCCGGCCTCCTCTATCACAGGGGTTACTCTTGGGAACGTATGTTCACCTATTTGTTCAGCCTGGACGGCATTTTGAGCCTTCCCATTCAGGCGTCGGCCCATTACATTTTTCTCTTCGTCCTTTTCGGCGCTTTTGTGGAGGCGTCCGGCGCGGGCAAGTTCTTTGTCGATTTTGCACGATGCATTGCCGGGCGTGCGCGTGGAGGCCCGGCCAAGGTGTCCATTGTGTCCAGCGCCTTGATAGGAACGGCATCAGGCTCGTCCGTGGCCAACGTGGTTGTGGATGGCGTCTTTAACATCCCCCTGATGAAGGCATCCGGATTTCGGGGGACTATCGCGGGGGCTATAGAGGCCATGAACTCCAGCGGCGGGCAGATCGTGCCCCCGGTCATGGGCGCGGGCGCGTTTCTCATGGCTGAAATCCTGCACATGCCCTATTCGGATGTGTGCCTGGCTGCTGTGATCCCCGCCCTGCTTTACTACAACTCGGCGTATTGGATGATCGACTTTTACTCAGCGCAATCCGGACTGAGGGGTATGACCCGCGAAGAAATGCCGGTCTTCAGGAAGATCATGCTGGAGAAGGGCTATTTGCTCATACCGCTGATCGCCCTCTTAGTCTGCCTTATGGTTCTCATGTGGTCACCGTACCGCGCTGCTATGGTCGGCATTATCACACTAATTCTCGCCAGTTGGGTGCGCAGGGAGACCCGCATGGGGTTCAGGGCCATCCTCAAGACACTTTCAGACGGCGCCCGGGGAGCCATAGAAATCATCGCCACCTGCGCCGCGGCGGGGATTATCGTCGGAGTTCTAACCCAGACAGGTTTGGGGCAGAAATTCGCAATGATCATCTTTAGCTATTCTCAGGGGAATCTCCTCGTCGCGCTGATCTTCACCGCAGCGGTTGCAGTCGTGCTGGGGATGGGAATGCCCACTACCGCGGCCTATGCTATTGCCGCATCCGTGTTGGCGCCGGCTTTGACCAGGGAATTTGGCATTGTTCCCATCGCGGCCCATCTCTTTGTCTTCTATTTTGCGTGTCTTTCGGCCCTGACCCCACCTGTGGCCCTAGCTGCCTTTGCCGCTGCCGCCATCGCCAATGCGAAGCCCTGGAACGTTGGGTGGCAATCCATGCGGTTTGCCATTGCGGGCTTCATCGTCCCCTTCATGTTTATCTACGGTCCCGCGATGGTCCTGCAAGGCACTACCTTCGAGATCACTATGGTGGTCATCACCGGCCTGCTGGGGACAATGAGTCTCGCGGCGGCCGTACAGGGATGGCTCCTCACGCATGTGCCGGTCGTTCAGAGGATCGTTCTCTTCGCGGCCGCCCTGACCCTCATTATTCCCGGGATGATAACCGACCTCATCGGCTTCGGTCTCCTGGTTGTCGTTTTGGGCTTTCAGTGGGTCAGCTTCAAGAAGGGGCAAACAGCGCCTGTGCAATAATGTGTGATCTAACTCTGACATGAACAGGGAGACAGCCATATGGGTGATTTTGAAATACTCAAAGGCAAGAGGATTCTTGCCGTGGACGACGAGCCGGATATTTTGGAAATAGTGCAAGAGCAGCTCTTCGACGGTGACATCGTAACCGCAACAACTTATGAAAACGCAAGTAAGCTTATAGAGCGCGAAAACTTCGATCTGGTCATCCTGGATATTATGGGGGTCAACGGATTCCAGCTCCTTGAGCAGTGCAGCGCCAGACGATTGTCGGCCGCGATGCTTACCGCGCGAGCCACGGACATCCGCAGCCTCAACCGTTCGCTGCAACTGGGGGCAGTGTCGTTTCTCCCGAAGGAGGAGTTGGGATCGCTGCGCGAGCTCACCGCCGAGATACTTGAAGGGCTGGATCAAGGCCAGAGTCACTGGAAAAAGTTGTTCAAGCGCCTCGGACCTCTGTTTAAAGAAAGGTTCGGCATCGTATGGGAAGACCTGGAAAAGCCTGTTAAACCGAGAATTCCTTGGGATTAGAGTCTTCTGCCTCAAATTGCTTTCAGAGCTGCCGGGCCTCTCACGGCCTTCGCAGGAAAGCTGAGCAGCTTTAGGAATGCATTGACCTCATGCTGAGACCGGGAGTCTGTTTCATCTTGGCGCTCCTAGCCATAGGCGCCAATCCGGATGCCGCGTTCTCGGCTCCGAGGGCTGAGCTGGAAAGCCGCCTGGAGGAATGCGCTCGTGCGCTCAACGATATGTTAGATGCGACGGACGGGGGCATTCCCGCGGATCTGCTCCGACGCAGCCGGGCGATCGTGGTTCTTCCCGCTGTGCTCAAAGCCGGCCTAGGTGTCGGGGGCCACTACGGCAAAGGCATTATTCTGCGACGCAACCCATCTCAGGGCAAATGGGGACCGCCCGCGTTCGTGAGGCTGCTCGGCGGCAGTTTCGGCTGGCAGGTCGGTATACAGTCTACTGACCTGGTTCTCCTGGTGATGAGCGATGTGAATCTGCGTAGCCTGTTCCGCGATCGAATAACCATCGGCGCGGACGCGTCGGTGGCAGCAGGCCCCGTAGGTCGAGACGCGTCCGCCTCCGCCGATATCGACCTCTCAGCGGGCATGCTCTCTTATTCGCGAGCCAAGGGGCTTTTCGCAGGCATCGCAATAAAAGGAAGCATCCTGGAGGTTGACTGGGCGGCAAATGAGTCTTTTTACGGATCGGATCTCTCGCTCATCGACATCTTTTTCCAAGGAAAGGGGAAGCTCTCGCCGGCCGCGCAAAAGGTCGTCGACATCCTGAACCGCGCAAGCCGCTAGGCGGGGCTTGAAAAGCCGGAGGATTTTGGAAGAATGGTCGGGGAGGCCCCTCCGCAAAAAACTCCCCGCTTCTGCAAGCGCTTCCAGCGCTTGCGGGCTTCCGAGCCTGCGGTCCGCTTTCCGGTCATCATCCGGAGCTGCGCTGGCAATGAGACTGACAAAGCCATTCAACAGCAGCCATTGCAATGGTTTCACGAATTGCGGGTGCTTAGGTAGAGGACATGAACTTAGTTTTCAGTGGATACTTCCCGGGCGTGATCGGCAAGGTCGTAGAACTGCACGCGGTTTATTATCACCAACACTGGGGGTTTGACGTCTCATTCGAGACACAGGTAGGAAGGGAGCTTTCCGACTTCATGGCCGAGTTCCGGCAAGGGAGGGACTTCCTTTCCGCGGCTCTCGTTGACGGAGCATTTGCAGGCGCCATTGCTATCGACGGCAAGTCTGCTTCAACCGAGGGCGCTCGCCTTCGGTGGTTCATTGTGAGTCCGCGGTTTCAAGGCCTGGGAGTCGGCAAGGCGCTGATAAGTCAGGCGGTTGACTTCTGTCGCGTGGCAGGTTTCTCAAGGATTTTCCTGTGGACTTTCCGGGGCCTTGATGCGGCTCGGCGCCTCTACGAGCAGAAAGGGTTCGTCCTGACGGAGGAGCACGAGGTGAGCCAATGGGCGACTATCATTTGGGAACAGAGATTTGATCTGATTCCGGAGTAGTCGGCTCCGAGCCTCAGCGCCCTGGGAGGCTTTGAGCGTCCGCCGCTTGACAAGATCTCGCCCTGTTGCTAAAAAGATGCGGTTTTTATTCTTTCAATCATCTGCTCGCCAAGTGAGGTTCCGTAGAAGGTCACCGCTCTGAACGCGCTGTTCCTTGCACACGCCCGCGCGAGATCTCAGGGGTCCACCATGGATATGAAACGCGACTACTTCGAAGATATACAGCTATTCAGGACAAATACCGTCCTGGTGGCCACCGTCGTATTCCTCGCGGTTCTGGCTATCGTGCCGTTCTTCGCCGGCGCTTACACCCTCTATGTTCTTAACCTGATCGCCATCCATTCCATCGTGGCGATTGGGCTGAACATCCTGGTGGGTTATACTGGTCAGATTTCCTTGGGACACGCGGGGTTCTTTGCCATAGGGGCTTATTCGTGCGTTCTTCTTATGGTGAAGGCCGGTGTGCCGTTCATCTTTGCGTTGCCTGCCGCGGGTTTCATTTCCGCTGTGTTCGGCTTTGTGCTGGGCCTGCCGTCCTTGCGGCTGGAAGGCCCTTATCTTGCCATCGCCACGCTGGGTTTCGGCATGGCGGTGACCCAGGTTATCAGCCATTCGGATTTCACCGGCGGCCACATGGGCATCAAGGCGCCTCCCATGTCAGTGGGACCCTTCGTGGCAGACACGGGCGCGGCGCAGTATGCGGTAATTGTGACGATTACGGTGATACTCGCAATAGCCGCGGTCAATCTCGTAAAGTCGCGGGTCGGTCGCGCCTTCGTGGCAATCAGGGACAGCGAAGTCGCGGCTGAAGCCATGGGAATCAATTTGCCGTACTACAAGACTCTCGCGTTCGCGGTAAGCGCATTCTACACCGGGATCGCGGGAGCGTTGATGGCTTTTGCACTGGAACACGTGAGCGCGGGCAGTTTCAACCTGATTCTTTCCATAACGTTCCTGGCCATGGTGATTGTCGGCGGGCTCGCGTCGGTCATGGGTTCCATCTTGGGAGCAGCGCTGCTCACCTATCTCCAGCTCAAGCTCTTGGTCATCCAAGAAGCCCCCGGGATCGGCCCTTTCTTGCTTGAAGTGTCAAAACGGTTCTTGACCCCGGAGGGCATACCCAATATCCAAAGTATTGTTATCGGCGCCATCATGATCGCGATCGTCATATTCGAGCCGCTGGGAATGCACGGCATTTACCTGAGGACTAAACGCTATTGGAGAACGTGGCCGTTCTAAGGGAGAAGGGATGGGCATCTTTTTCGATCTGATAATAGGCGGGTTTGCTATCGGGGCCTGCTACGCTCTGGTGGCCCTCTCCATGGTGATCATATACAAGACCTCCGAGGTGCCGAACTTCGCTCAGGGCGAAATGGCCATGGTCGCGACATTTGTGGCGTTCTCGATGATCCAGAGCTATGGAATCGGCTTTTGGACGACGGCGGCAATCACGATCGTCTTTTCTTTTCTGCTCGGCTGCGCCCTTGAACTGGCCTTTCTCAGACCCGCAAAAGACCCGACGGTCCTGGGGTTAATCGTCATTACGCTCGGCGCGGAGATGATCCTGTACGGGATCGCGGGTTGGAAATGGGGGGCTAATCAGAACCCGTTCCCTGTGCCCTTCTCCGAGTACTCGGGTATCATGGTGAGCGGCGTGATGATCACGGAGATCAACATCTGGACTTTTGTTACCAGCGTTATCATGATGTTTCTGCTCTTTCTCTTTTTCCGTTACACCAAGGTGGGTGTGGCAATGAAGGCGGTGCAGCAGAACGCCTTTGCCGCTCGGGCCATGGGAATCCCGACTCGTCGCATTCTTACCTTTACGTGGGGTCTCAGCTCAGTGACCGGAGCGGTGGCGGGGATGCTGATCGCACCGATTGCCACTCTCGACCCCAACATGATGTTGGATCCCATGATGAAAGGGTTCGCCGCGGCCGTGCTGGGAGGCATGACCAGCCTTCCCGGTGCGGCCATCGGCGGGTACTTGCTGGGGCTGATTGAAAATTTCTTCGGTGGGTACGTGTCGCTTGAGTTCAAGTCCGTGGTCGCTTTCGCGGTGATTGTGCTGATTCTCTGCGTGAAGCCCTCGGGCCTTTTCGTGAAACATTACGAGAAGAAAGTTTGAGAAGCGTGGTCCGGATCCGTCCAACCGGTATTGGGTTCCCGCTGCCGCCCGGACGGGCCGCTGCGGCCGTTGCGATGCTCTTGCTTCTTGTCGCGGGAATGATCGGCGCGCAGGCTTACGCCGACGATAAGGCCGATCTGATCAGCGCGGTCAAGGCGTACTTCGACGCTGAAATGGCTGGCGATCTGCAGGGAGTCTGGAATCTGATCGCGCCTTCTTCGGTTTTCAAGCGAAGTTACACGTATCCGATGTACCAGGAGATGATCCGTGGAAATGCGATACAGGTAAAACGTTTCGTGATCGAAGAGGTAATGGAGTTGGTTGACAGGCCCGACCCGGAAAACCTGCCCAATGTGGAGAAGCTTGCTGTGGTCAGGGTTTTGGTGCTCTTGGCCGGCGAAGGCGCGCCGGACATGGAAAGACGAAGCGTTCTAACTTTCCTCAAGGAAGGGGGCAAATGGTACAAGGGCTAGCTCACTCCAATCGACCCTGCATAAGCATTCTGAGGCCGGATTCGAGCGGAGCAGGCCCTGTGAAAGTCTCAACATTCCCTCACTGTTTCTTCGAAGGAGGTAAAGATGAGAAAAGTCTTATGGTTGACGTTATGCTTGAGCCTGTGCCTGATGGTGTCCGCGGGCGCTCTTATGGCCGCGGAAAAGGTCCGAGGCGTCACCGACACTGAAATCCTGGTCGGTCAGTGGGGACCGCAGACCGGTCCCGCGGCACTCTGGGGCGCGGTAGCCAGAGGCACGGGGGTCCTCTTTGAGCTCGTGAACTCGGAGGGTGGCATACACGGAAGAAAAATCAAATATTTCCTGAGGGATGATTCATATCAACCTGCCAAAACCAAGGCCATAGGCAAGGAATTCATTGAGGACATAGGAGTCTTTGCCGTGGTCGGGGGCGTGGGAACTTCCTGCGGAATGGCGGTGCGGGATGACCTGATGAAGAACAAGGTCATCTGGGTGGCGCCATCCACGGGCTCCACACATTGGATCGACCCGTTCCAGAAGTACCTCTTCGCAGTGTACCCGCTGTACATTCACGAGGCGTACCTGCTGACGCAGTACGCGACGGAAACCATGGGCAAGAAGAAGATCGCTTTCTTCTATCAGAATGACGACTATGGCAAGCAGGGACTAGAGGGCGCTCAGAAGTACGCCAAAGAAAAAGGGATCAAGCTGGTGGCTGAGGTGCCTGTGGAGGTGACGGACACGGACCTCAAGTCTCATGCGCTGAAAATGAAAGAGGCCGGCGCAGATGCGGTCATCCTCTGGATTCTCCCCAAGCATGCGGCCATAATCCTTGGCACGTCTAAGGCAATGGGGTTCAGCCCTCAGTGGATTTCCAGCACCACCCTCTCGGACTCCGAACTCATGTTCAACATAACGAAGGGCCTGTGGAAGGACGTGGTCTACGCGAACTTCCTGAATCAACAGAGCCTTGACCGGCTTAAGAAATACATGGACGCTACGGAGAAATTCGCTCCTCAGGAAAAGTATCGGGGCATCTTCTTCCAGGCGGGATTCCTCTTTGCCGAACCGTTCTTGGAAGGTCTACGCCGAGCGGGCAAAGATCTGAATCCTGACTCTTTCGTGAAGGCCATGGAAAGCATACAGCGCTGGAATGATTGGCTTGGCCACGACCTCACCTACTCCCCGACCGAACGTCAAGGGATGAAGTCGGTGTACCTCGCCAAGTGTGGGGATGACGGCAAGCCTATTAAGATTTCGGACTGGTTGACCTACGCGGGCAAGTAGGATTTCCGGCGAGTTTTTGTCCCGCATAATCTTCTCGGGGGCGCCGCGGGGGCGCCCCCATTCTCATGAGCGGTGAATCGAGGCGCAACTGCACATCATGGCGTTTCTATCCATACAGGATCTCAGTATATCATTCGGCGGCCTGACTGCGCTTACCCACATCTCCATAGATGTCCGACAGGGCCTTATTCTCTCCATTATCGGCCCTAACGGGGCCGGCAAAACCACTGTGTTCAACTGCATCACCGGGATCTATCGGCCGAATCAAGGGAGTATCACTTTTCAGGGCAAAGAGCTCGTGGGCAAGAAGCCCTACCAGGTGGCAAGTATGGGCATCGCCCGAACCTTTCAGAATATCGAGCTTTTTAGCCACATGACCACCATGGACAATCTCCTCCTGGGCCGCCACATTCACATGAAGACCAACGTGTTCACCGGCGCCACGTTTCTTACACGGCGCTCGCCGGCCGCGCGCGAGGAACGAGAGCACCGGGAGCGCGTAGAGCGGATCATCGAATTCCTTGAGATTGAGTCTGCCAGGGATATCCCTGTCCTGGCGCTCCCGTACGGCACGCGAAAGCTCGTTGAGTTGGGGCGGGCGCTCGCGATGGAGCCGACGCTGTTGCTCCTGGACGAGCCCAGCGCGGGCATGAACCAGGAAGAGAAAAGAGATATGATGTTCTGGATCAGGGACATCCGGGATGATTTCAAGGTGACCATCATCATGGTAGAGCATGACATGAACCTGGTGATGGATATCTCTGACGAGATCGTGGCGCTCAATTTCGGCGTAAAACTGGCGCAGGGAGCGCCCAACGCGGTCCAGAAAAATCCGGAGGTCCTTGAGGCTTATCTCGGTCAACAATAGCGCGCTTCCTCTCCCTGTCCCGAAGAGGCGCCTCTTTCCAATCGGCGACAACTATGCTTGAAACGAAAAACATCGAAATCTACTACGGTAAAATCATGGTAGTCAGAGGTCTCTCCCTTAGAGTGGAACGGGGCGAGATCCGCGCCATACTCGGCGCGAACGGCGCAGGCAAGAGCACAACGCTGAAAACCATAATGGGGTACCTGGACGATCAGCCGGACAAAGGGACCATATGGTTCAACGGGAAACGAATCGACGGCCTGGAAACCGAACAAATAGTTCCGTTAGGGATTGCGTACGTTCCGGAGGGACGTGAAGTTTTCCCGGAACTGACGTTGAAAGAAAACCTCATGATGGGGGCTTATACTCGCCGAGACAAGTCCGTTTCGGAAGATCTGGACAGGGTGTTCATCTATTTCCCCCTTCTCAAGGAACGGCTCAAACAGCAGGCCGGGACCCTCTCCGGAGGCGAACAGCAGATGCTTGCCATCGGGCGGGCGCTCATGTCCAAACCGTCGCTTATGATGATGGATGAGCCTTCATTGGGGCTTTCTCCCATTCTAGTTACCGAGATATTCGAGATCGTACGCGCCATTAATCGCGACGGCGCCACGATCCTGCTCGTGGAACAGAACGCGCACAAAGCCTTGAGCGTGGCGCACCACGCGTACATCATGGAGACCGGCCGCATCGTGATGGAAGGGCCGCCGGAGAAGCTGATGAATGACGAAGACGTCCAGGAATTCTACCTGGGTATCCGAAAAGAAGAGGCTGTCCGCGGAGAAGCCCGATACAAGCGCAAGAAGAGGTGGCGCTGAGTAGGTTAGGTTATCATTGAAAAGAATGTCCATTTGGCGGTGAGATGACTCAATACACACCAACAACCGTGCCCCGGATGTTCTTGGAACGGGTCGCTAAGCGCCCGAACAAGGTAGCGCTCAGATACAAGTACCTGGGCATATGGCGTGATATTACCTGGGGTGAATACTTGGACAAGGTCCGGGAGGTTGCGCTTGGCCTGAGCGCTCTTGGCGTGACCGCGGGCGACCGAGTCGCGGTGATCGGCGAAAACCGTCCGGAATGGCTGTACTCCGATCTCGGGACCATGTTTCTCGGCGCGGTTACCGTAGGCATTTATACCACCAGCGCTCCTGTCCAGTGCGAGTATGTGGTGGGCCATTCGTCGGCCAAAGTGTATATCGCGGAGGACGAAGAGCAGCTCGATAAGGCTTTGATATTCCGAGAGAACACGCCGGATCTGCGCAAAATTGTCGTTATCGACACCAAGGGCCTACGCGGCTTTTCCGATCCCATGGTGATCACATTCGACGAGCTGCTGGAGAAAGGCCGGGAAGTCAACCGGAAGCAGCCGAAGCTCTTCGAGGAGATGGTCGGCAAGATCAAACCGGAAGAGATGGCCTTGATCATCTATACTTCGGGGACCACCGGGCCGCCCAAGGGAGCGATGCTCTCCCACAACAACATCGCGTGGACTGCCTGGTCCATTGGTGAGGCCATGCCGGTGGCCGAAGACGACCAGCTCCTTTCATTCCTCCCGCTCAGCCATATCGCGGAGCGCATGTTTTCGGTCTTCATGCCTCTACGATTCGGTTACACCGTGAACTTTACCGAGAGCCCGGACACGGTGATGGCCAATTTTCGAGAAGTTTCTCCCACCGTCATCTTCGCGGTGCCCAGGATCTGGGAGAAGTACTACTCGGGAATCCGAATTCGCGTCGCGAACGCGACCTGGTTCAAGAAAGTGGCATATGTGCTTGCGGAGCGCATCGGCAGAAGGTATTCGGAATATCAACTTACGCACAAGAGCATTCCGGCCGGATTACGGCTGCTGCGCTTCCTCGCGAATGCGCTGGTGTTTTACAAGCTGAGGGAGCGTCTCGGATTCGAGCGTTGTCGCCTTGCCATATCCGGCGCAGCGCCCATATCGCCTGATGTGCTCAAGTACTACAACGGCATCGGGGTGCCCCTGCGACAGGTATACGGCCAGACAGAAGGATCGGGCCCCACGTGCATCCATCAGGGCGACATTGTGGAACCTGAAAACGTCGGGCCAGCTTTGCCCGGAGTGGAGGTGCGGCTGGCCGAGGACGGCGAAATCCTGGTCCGAGGTGGGAACGTGTTCATGGGATACTTCCGTAGTCCCGAAGCCACCGAAGAGACCCTTGCCGACGGTTGGCTCCATTCAGGCGATGTGGGAGAGCTCGACGAACGAGGGTACCTGAAGATCACGGACCGTAAGAAGGACTTGATCATTACCGCGGGCGGCAAGAACATCGCGCCGCAAAACATTGAAAATCAGCTCAAGTTCAGCCCGTACATCAACGACGCGATCGTCATCGGCGACCGCATGAAATTCCTTTCCGCGCTCATCGTGCTCGATGAAGAAAACGTGGTCCAGTACGCGCAGGATCACAAGATCCCCTTCACGACGTACGAGAGCCTCACGAAAGCGCCTGAAATCGTTGAACTCATCGACAACGAGGTGCAAGAAGTGAACAAAGGCCTTGCTCATGTGGAAACGCTGAAAAAATTCACCATTGTGCCGAAAAAGTTGTACGAAGAAGACGGTGAAGTCACGCCGACCATGAAGGTTAAGCGCAAATCGGTAAACGAGAAGTTCGGCGATTTGATCAAAGCAATGTATAAGGCTGGGTAACGAGGGGAGCGCTCGGTCAGTAGGAGGTTCTCTTGGCCGATCGATCGCGAGACTGGCTGGCCCAGGCGATTCGAGACCTTGAGCAAGCCCGATCGTCCCAATCTGATGGACGCCACGAGTGGGCATGTTTCGCAGCGCATCAAGCCGCGGAAAAGGCAGTCAAAGCCCTGCATCCGTTTCAGAGACAAAAGGCTTGGGGTCACATGGTCGCTGAATTGATAGCCGAACTATCTTCCCGGCCTCCGGAAGATCTGATTAACAAGGCCCACGTGTTAGACAATTTCTACATCCCGACACGGTACCCGCCCTGGCATTCGGAAGGGGCTCCCTTCGAGCACTATGGACACATACAGAGCGAAAACGCGATCCAATTTGCCGATGAGATCCTTCAGTTCGCCCGATCTCAGATGGTCTGATCGTGCTCATCATGGCAATTGACCCCAGAAATCAATGGAGGACCGATAATGAAGAGACTACTGCTTGCGACAATACTTGTTGTAGCGTTTTGCTTCCCAGTGATGGCCCAGTTCAATGTTGCTCCCGGAGGGGCTATTATGCCTGATGGGGGACTTCAGTATGTCGCCCCCGTTGGCGCCCCTTTCCAGGCTAATCCGTTCGTGTGGAACGCGTACCCGTTCACTTGGCCCACTACACCGGTGTATTGGGTTTCCTACCCTTACGTTCCCGTTCCATCGGTCCCCATGCCTTGGCATAGCCCAAGATAGAACAGCCTCCCCAGCTCCTTCTTCAGAAAGCTTGGTTTTGCAACCACTTCTGTTGCTCGTGTTGTATTTCTGCGGATTTTTGTCCATAATTCCGGCTCAACGCAGAGGTTGGACCTGCCCCAGGAGGAAGCATGGCTGAGAAAAAGAAGGAAATGAAGGATAAGAAGACTAAAGCTCTCGATAAGTGGACCGTTAAGGAGCTCCGTGAAGAAGCCCTCCAGATACCCGGTGTCCAGGGTGTTCACGGCATGAACAAGGAGGAGCTGATTCGGATCCTCAAAGAGCACAAAGGGATCGCGGACACCGGCGCCAAGAAGAAGTCCACGAGTGTCCGGGAGCTAAAAGCCAAAGTAGGCGAGTTGAAGCGCATCAAGGAAGAGGAAAGGGGCCAGGGAGCAGCGCGCAAGCGGCTGGACGCTCTGCGCAGAAAGATCTCTCGGCTGAAGAAGAAGACGCGTCAATAATCAGTCGCATTGTTCCCGGTGGCCGCCGCGCCCCCATTTCCCCAATGGTAAATCGCCCACCCACAACACCGTCATCGCCGCCTCGTGATTCAGGCTCAAAGCGGTTATTCAAAGCGCTGCTGATGCTCGTGCTGTCAGTGGTGTTCATGTGTATGGGCGCGGTCGTCTTTTTGAGGCTCACCTTGACAGGCGAGCAGCTCGCTCGTCTGCTGCTGCCGCGTGTGCAGCGAGATCTAGGACTGGTCATCACATATACATCATGCGATCTGGTTTGGCTTTCGGCGGACACGGCCAGATTTACCGTGACCGGCCTGACCTGCGACGGGCCTCCCGGGAGCGGCATGCATTCAGGGGTGAAGACCGTCGCCGTGGACGTGCGTCTCACGCCCCTGGCATGGGGTTCCATCTCTCTCGAGCGCATGCGGATTGTGGAACCGCTCCTGGTGGTCCCTCGTCGAGCGATCAAATGGGACGGAGGACATCCCGCTGAGCGTTTGCGCCGGGTGACTGCGGGTTCGCTTCTGAGCCCGGTGATTCGCCTATTCACCATCGAGTCCGGCCGCGTTCAAACGGCGCAGGATCCTTCCGCCGGCCCGGAGGAGCGCTTGCTCGAGGGGATTCAGGTCGAGGCCCGAAACGTGAGACTCCACGATGTGGAATATGCTTCGGTGAGAGGCTCTGTTCCTTACGACAACGGAGCAGGCGTTTTCCAGCTTCTTGCGCGGTCCGTATCGTTCCGCTCACGGCGCCACCGAAGCGCTGATCTGGATGTTACGCTCAGCGGTTGCCAGGTTCCCCCTCTTAGGGCTCTATTGGCGACTTTCGGGCGCGAGATACCTCTGGCCGGAGGTCTGGCGGACCTGAAACTCACCATGAAAGGCTCATGGGAAGACTGGCGCCTCGATGGATGGATACAGATCCAGGACGGGCAGATCGACCCGAGATCCGTTTTCCTCAAGCGTGTGCTCGTAGATCGGGCGCGAGCAAAATTTGGGGCAGAAGTAAAGGACGGGAATCTGAGCGTGGATGTGCGGGAGCTGACCCTTCCGGGCCTCAACCTGTCCCTGGAGGTGCGAGTTCCTGATTTCCTCGGCGATCATCCACGACCGACGGTGACTTTCAAAGCCATTGATCTGGACCTGGGACGATTTGGGCATCTGGTTCCGCTTGGGCTGCTCAAGCCTGAAGATCGGAAATCCTACTTGGAAGCAGGCGTGCGAGGCCGGGTGATGACCAAGGGAACGTGGAGCGGAACCTTTGAAGACCTGCGGAACGGGGACTTTATTCAGGGGATCCAGTCGGTGGAGGCTTTTCTGGAAAACGTATCCGGGTTCGTGCCGGGACTGAGCGTCCCGCTAAAGGACGCGTTCGGCCGACTGCGGATGGACAGCCACGAGGCTTCGTTTGAGGGGTTTCGACTCACCTTGGGAAATTCACCCATTCAGCTTAACGGATCGGTAAGAAATCTTGGCGCAACGCCGAACATGGACCTTTTCGTCTCTGTGAACGGGACCTCGCAGGATCTGAGGCCGATCCTGGAGAAGCAGGCCGTCGCAGCGCGCCTCCCTGCGTCATTTCAAAAGCTAAGAGACCCCACGGGCCGCATCTCCGCACAACTGGCATTGAAGGGCAAGCTCAAAGAACCGAGTGTGGAAGGGAAGTTGAGCTTAAGTGAATTCTCATGCGGAATCGAAGGGGCGGCTTTTCCGCTGAGAAACGTGAAGGGCTCGGTGAGCTTTGCAGGCTCCCAGATCCTTTTCTCTTCCATCAAGGGCTTTGTGGGGAAGACCGAGGCCGAGCTGAACGGAGAGTATTCACCGGGAAATATCAGCATCGAATTGGCCGCGAAGACTGCTCCATCAGACCTGGTTGCGTTCAGGCTGCTGCCGGCTTCGGTTCGAGTGACCGGCGCGGTGTCGTGCAACTTGACCCTCAAGGGAAAACCGCAGCAGCCTCACGTCTCCGGCAGGCTCGATTTTGAAAAGAACCGAGTGCGTGTGGGGTGGGTAGTTGACAAGAACCCCGGGATTCCTCTTGTCATGGAAGCGGCCGGCGTTTGGGGACCTGATGGGCTCAAGATTGAAGAAGGTTACCTGAGTTCTAGCAATGTGAGGGTCTCGATCAAAGGGTTCGTGGATAAGTCGGGACATGCTGTGTTCAATATCCATCTGCCTCCAAGAGGCCTCCTTACCCAAGATCTGCTCCCGCTGGCGGCGCCTGCTCTGGAACTGGAGCCTGGAGGGCGGATCGAAGGAGACGCGACGATCAAGGCCGGGCCCGATCGATCTCAGTGGCCGAGTGTGGAGGCGAATTTTACCTTAAGCCACGTTTCGGCCCAGATTTTCAATTTTCCCAAGCCGAGCAAGGGGCTGACCGCGAAAATCCGATGGAGAGAAAACTCCTTCCACGCAGCCGTGGAACGGGCCAAGATGGGGAATTCACTCTTCAGCGGGACGTGCTCTATCTCAGATTTCGCGAACCCCACCGTACAGGTGAAACTCGATTTCCCGTTTCTGGACACCACTGATTTCGTCAGGCCCCCAGGGCACGTGAGTCCCTATACGTGGGGCGAATGGTTGCAGATCAATACCGCTGTTCTCTTCCTGGCGCGCAGCAAAGGAGGGGCGGTCATCAAGGCCGCCAAAGGCAAGACCCAATACCGCACTTTCTCGGATTTCGACGCGCACCTTACCGGTGAAGGCGGGTTGCTCAGAGTCCCGGAGTGGAAGCTCAGCTTTGCGGACGGCGCGGTGCGAGGCTCCGCGCTGTTCAATGTACGAGCGAACGCGAGAACACCGCTTCGAGTTGACTTTCATGGAGATCACCTCAAGATCGAGAGGTCCGGTTTCCTCGATCCGAATTACCTCAAGATCGAGGGTGACATGTGGGTGGACGGTCACATGGAATGGCACACGACCCCGAGACGGGAAAACAACGGAGTCTACAAGACCGGCTCGGCTGAAGTGCGGCTTAAGGACGGGATGATCTATCGGTTCGAGGTTCTCTCGAAAATATTCTCTCTGATCAATTTCGGCTCCATTGTAAGGGGACGATTCCCTGACCTCATCGCGGGCGGCCTGCCCTACAGACGCCTGGTTTGGAACATGGACGTGCATGACGAGAGGTGGAGGATTAAGGATTTGAAGCTCGAATCCGATTCCGCTCACATCGATTCCACCGGCGTGTACTTTGCCGATCAAGGACGAATAGACTTCCGGGTGAATGTTGCGCCCCTCGTGGGTTTGGATACGCTCTTCTCAGGGATCTTCGGCAATCTGTTCAGCCGCAATGGTAAGATACTTACCACCACCTTCCTCGTCAGCGGCCCCTCCCACTCGCCGGACGTGCGATTGGCGCCCATCGGATCCTATACCCCTATGGTGCAATAGCGCTGCGACCTCGTGGCTCTTGCGAAACCTGGCGTCATTCTCGGAACAGAGGCGTGGGCAGGCGCTCTCGCACGCCTCGGAAGCATTTTCTGTGCGCCGAGCAGGGTCCGTGACGTTCGAGCGCTTGCATGTGAGCCTTCGTGCCGTAACCTTTATGGGAGTCAAATCCGTACTGGGGATACTGCTCATGGAGTTCCAGCATGATCCGGTCCCGGGTTACTTTGGCCACGATGCTCGCTGCGGCCACCGAATAGCAGAGCCGGTCGCCTTTTATGATGGATCGCTGCCGGATATTGAGGTCAAGAGAGAGGGGGCCGTCGATGAGGAGGTAATCGGGAAGGGGAGACATTGATTTGACCGCCATGCTCATGGCAAGCCTGGTGGCCTGATAGATGTTGATCCGATCGATCTCTTCGGGGGGAACGCGGGCTACGCCGACTGAGAGAGCTCTATCCATGATAAGGCTGAAGAGGCGCTCCCGCGCCTCTTCAGCCAGCATCTTCGAGTCATTCAGTTCAGGGATCGGCGCCGCATAGGGTATCACCACCGCGGCAGCCACAACCGGACCCGCGAGCGGCCCTCTGCCCGCCTCATCGATCCCCGCGATCCGTGAAGCCCCCAGCCGGGCAGCTTCCTCCTCGAACGCGCAAGAGGGGCGCATTACGGGCCCGCTCATCTCCTCGCCGCGCGTGGATCTTCGACCGCGAGGCACAGCGGCAACCTTCTACCGCTTTTCTTTGACTCTGGCAGCCTTACCCTTGAGTTGCCTCAGGTAGTAGAGCTTGGATCTTCTTACCTTGCCCTGGGTCACCAGTTGGATCCGATCAATCATCGGAGAGTTCAAAGGAAACACTCGTTCCACGCCGATGCCGTACGAGATTTTGCGCACCGTGCACGTGCTGCGAGCGCCCTTACGGTTAAGCCCTATGCACACGCCTTCGAAGACCTGAATGCGTTCGCGGCCACCTTCCACTATTTTCACATGGACCTTTACGGTGTCACCGGGTCTGAAGGCCGGAAGGTCCATCCGGATTTGTTCTTTTTCCAATTGTTCCAGGATGTTCATTATGATTCTCCGTTAATCGTCTCAGATCTGATCTCTTCAAGTAACTCGATCTCCGAAGGGTCCAGCGTTCGCCGTCCCAACAGCTCCGGCCTCCGAGCCAGCGTACGGGCCAGCGCCTGTTGCTTGCGCCATCGCCTTATTTTCGCGTGGTCTCCTTCCAGGAGGACCGATGGAACCTCAAGGCCCTCGAATTCCCGCGGTCTGGTGTACTGCGGATATTCGAGCAGCCCGTCGTAAAAGGAATCGCCGTCCGTCCGGCTGTCCGTGCCCAGCACCCCGGGTATCAAGCGGGAGATTGCGTCGATCACCACCATCGCCGCGGTCTCGCCGCCGGACAGCACATAATCCCCCACCGAGATCTCATCGTCAACAAAGGATCTGACCCTCTCGTCGATCCCTTCGTACCTGCCGCACACAAGGGCCAGGCTGTCGGCCCCTGCAAGCTCTTGAGCATCCGCCTGCTTGAAAAGCCTCCCCTGGGGGGTCATCAGAACCACCCGGGGACTGAACATGTTCGCGCGAAGATGCTTTATTCCTCGGACCAGCGGTTCCGGTTTCATGACCATGCCGGCGCCGCCGCCGTAGGGATAGTCGTCCGTTGAATGGTGGCGGTCCAGGGCGAATTGCCTGAGATCCACCGGCTCCACGTTCAGGAGCCTTGCCAGGATTGCTCTCGCGGGATTGCCGAATCCGAGGAAAGAGTCGAAGATCTCCGGAAAAATAGTTAGGATGCGCACCTCATACATCCGGGATCAACCCCTCCAGTGGGTCCACAAGCACTTCCCCTTTCTCTGTGTCCACCTCCAGCACAACCTGTTCGATCATCGGCAGGAGGACCTCTCCGTAATCGCCTTCCACCTGCAACACGTCATGCGCGCCGGTGCGCATCAGGTCTGCCACCGCGCCCAGGTCCCGGCCGTCCACGGTGCGGACCTTCATACCGATGAGCTCAAACCAGAAATACTCGTCATCATCCTTGGGCGGCAGATTCTCTTCGGCGGTTTGCACCAGCCTGCCCACCAGTTCCCGCGCCTTTTCAGGCGTATCGATTCCCTCAAAGGATATGAGAGCGGCTCCTTTGTGTTTCCTGAAGCTCCGCACTCGATAGGGGACGTTACCGAGGACCAGGATGGGCGATCTTTCAAAGGCTTCAAAGGACTCGGTGAACGGATGAACCTTGAGTTCTCCCCGGATTCCGAAAGGTTTTACAGCCTCTCCTATGACGACCAGTCTATTCGAGCGCATCCTCAGCGGTAATGTGACAGGAGCCGGCCAAGAGACGATTCGCGTGGTATGGGACTGGGCCTCATTCGAGGATTTCCAGCACGGCTCGCTTCCTCATCTTGGTCGACGCCGCGCTCAATATAGTGCGCATGGCCCGCGCGGTTCGTCCCTGCTTGCCGATTACTTTCCCTAAGTCCGACTTGGCCACCTTGAGCTCAAGGACCGAGGTTATTTCGCCTTCCACTTCAGAAACGGTTACTTCTTCAGGATGATCCACCAGCGCCTTAGCGATGTACTCGATGAGCTCCTTCATCCGTCCCTCTCTTTCCGGAAGGCGGGTCCGAGCGGGTCGCGAACCGCCGGCCGAGCAAGGGTCTACTGTTCAGAGGTTGCGCTGCGGACAGACTGCTTCAAGAGCTTCCTGACGGTATCGGAAACCTGAGCTCCCTTGGAAATCCAGGCCTGAATACCCTCCACGTTGAGATTCACCCCACTGACCTTGTTGGAGGGATCGTACGTCCCCAGAGAATCGAGGAACCGGCCGTCCCTGGGGGAGCGGGAATCCGAGGCTACGATTCGGTAAATCGGTTTCTTTTTGGCTCCGTATCGAGCCAGACGGATTGTTACAGGCATAAGGAGCAAAACCTCCTGAAAAATCCATGTCTCCCGTGTTAAATAAATGATATTAGCCCGGCCTCCGCATCGTGTCAAGAGAAAACCCCGCGCCAATATTGGCTCGCCTCACTTTCCGCATGGCACACGGTCCTCTTGGACCTACGGCGCAGCGCCTGTTTAGGAGAGCTCTTGGCATTTCTTTCAAAGCCTTCTCGCCTTTCCCTCTCATTCCGGATCTTGACAGGCCGGTTCCTGGGAATTTAGAGTATCCGCCAATGCTTTAAGACTCGGAACCACTCTCAGCGCATGCGCTCGTCCCCGAACAGCTCTTGCTTCGATCTCGCCTCCCCGGGCGCGAACGCCGTGGTCGGTAGGCGCCGGCGTCCCTGCCGGCGCTTTCCCTCGCCTCCACACGCGCGATGGCCGTGGGCACGAAGATCCGGCTTCCGCGTCCGGACGCGGCCGACAAAACGCGGGGACTTAATGCCGGCTCACTTCCAGTATCGGCCATTGAGCCGCTGTGGTCCACCGGCTTTTTCCGCCGGGCGCTGTTCCTTTTATCAACACGGATACGCCGCCATGCGAGCGGGCGTAATCACGACGGCGCTGCGCTTGCTGGAGGAGGCATCCTCGAACAGATAAGAGAACCTACGGAGAACACCATGAAGAAGGACGACGGCGGATCCCTGACAGAACCCGAACTCTGGACGCTCAAAGAGTTTGTGGAGAATACGTTGCGAAAGAGCGGGGCTCTGCTTATGGAGCTTTACGGCCATGGGGATCCGGGCCTGAAATTCGACGACCACCTTGTAACCGAAGCGGATAATGCCGCCTGGGGATTGATTTCGTCGAAGATCAAGGGCAGTTTCGAGGGACACTGCTTCTTACGAGAACTCAACGCCGAGCAGGTCGCGAGCGATGAGTGCCCTCGTTTCATATGGATAGTCGATCCTTTGGACGGCGCCGCCTCTTTTCAGGCGGGTCTACCAGTGTGGGGGATCAGCGCGGCTCTCTTTGAGCTCTTTTGGCCTGTGCTGGGCTTTCTCTACCTCCCCGTCACCGGAGAGCTTTACTCTGCGTATGCGCAACGGGAAGCGCTGCTGAACGACGAACCGATTCGAGTGCGGGAGAAGTCCACCATAGATAATGAGAGTCTTGTCCTGGTGTACTCACGCTTCCATCAGGATTTCACGAGCGATTTCCCTGGAAAGATTAGGAATTTCGGTTCGTCCGCGGGTCATATGGCCTATGTTGCCAGAGGAGCGGCTGACGCGTGCGTCTTGAAGAATCTTACTGTTCGAGATTTGGCGGCCGGCAGTATCATTCTTGAAGCCGCTGGTGGAGAAATCCGATTCCTGGACGGCAAACGATTTCACGTGGGCGATTACCTGGACGGATCCCGGGTGGACGGCCCGGTGATAGCGGCACCGAAAGGGACTTACGGATCTTTCGCGAACCATCTGAAAGCCATGCGATGACCGGCTGCGAGCGTTCACAGGTTTGTCTTGACGGACAGCGAACCCATGATTAATCTGATAGCCGGACTCTTAGCGCAGGAATGGTTTTGAAGGAAGTAACTGATGAATCGGCTTGAAGCTCGATCGTCCACGATTCTCAAGGTTATCGTCTCGGAATATATAGCTACGGGTGAGCCGGTGGGATCGCGGACCGTCTCTAGGAAAAAGGAAGTCGATCTGTCAGCAGCCACAGTACGGAACATTATGAGCGAGCTTGTGGAGACGGGCTACATCAGCCAACCGCACATAAGCGCGGGACGAGTCCCTACTGACAAAGGGTATCGATTTTTCGTGGACGCGATGCTGCGAGCAGGACAACTTAGTCCTCAAGAGAATCGTCCTGATATCGAGGCCCTGATCAGGGAGGGGGGCGTGGACGTAAGAAATGTGCTGCGCCATTCTTCGTCGGTATTGGCGGAGCTTTCCAGGAAAGCGGGCGTGGTTACGGGAACGGCCCCGCGCGAACAGACGTTCAAGAGCATTGAATTCATCAAAGTTTCGGATGATCGCATCGTGGTGGTGCTGGTTTTTTCAGCCGGTTATGTTCAGAATAAGATGATCTTCGACGAGGACGGCCTGAGCCAGGAGAACTTGGAGCGTTACAGCCGTATGATCAACGACATGCTCAAGGATCTGGACCTTAGTCAGGCCCGTGAGCGCGTCGAACAGGAGCTTCTCAAAGACAAGACCCGGATGGACGCGATGCTGACCAAGGCGCTGCGCTTGGGTCACATTATCCTGTCTCAGGAAGGGACACGTGAGATTTACATAGAGGGCCAGACTAACATTCTAGGGGAGCCGGAATTCGCGGACATTGAGCAGCTTCGGGCCCTGCTCGTAACGTTCGAGGAGAAGTCGAGCCTGTTGAAAATACTGGACAAAACGCTCGAAGCCCGCGGCGTTCAAATCTTCATCGGCGCTGAGCATGGTCTCAGCGAAATCTCCACGTGCGCCATCGTCGCCTATCCCATTCGAGCTGAGGAGACCGCGCTGGCAAGCATTAGCGTCATCGGTCCCAAGCGCATGAACTACCAGACCGTGATCCCGCTGGTGATATCGACGGGCCGGGTGCTCGCCACCGTGCTCAGGTCGGCTGTCGAAACTCCGCTGTAGCAGCTTGCAGGTCGGGTCGAACAAGCTGAAACCTGACGCGTCCTATAGAAATGCCTTTCTCTCAGATTATGATTAGCGTAGGGGCGTGATTCATCGCGCCCGAAAAGAGGGCGCGATGAATCACGCCCCTGCGGTGAATCCCACAGGTTTTCAACTCGCCAACGTCCCTGGATTTTTCGAGTGAGAACCAAATTCAGTGCGCTCCTATAGGAGCCCCTATCTTAAGCTATCTTTCACGCTCGGTCAGGATTGACTGCGAGTTTCGCGCTGATTCGTTCTCCCTTTCGGTCCCCTTCGAGTATTTCGATTCGGGCAAAGCAACTTCCGTCTTCGGAGGCCAGGCACGACAGCACCCGACATTGAATCGGCGCTCCCCGGTCCATGACCCGAATGATGTCTCCCGGCCCAAGGAGCTGGGAGCCGTGCATGGTTTTCGTCCAGTCTTTCTTCCTGGCCATGATAATCCTGTATTTGTGATTCCTCATTTCCGCCGGACAGAGCGTCACCATGCCATGCGCGCGCGATAACGCAAGAGCGGCTTTAGCTCTTCTTGGACAGGCGATTTCTTCGTTCCCTGAGGCATGGTGAATGGAGTCGAGCTATCGTTGGTCACTCCCGGGCGCACCCAGTTATCCCTTCGCCTTTCGCGCGGCTTTGATTTCATCCAAATACACTTTGATAAGAGGACTCATTTCAGGTGGCTGCCATTTGGTCTCTTTGGGTTCTTCAGGCCAGGCAAAAGAGAGGTGTCGGATTTCTCCCGGCCGCTTCGCGTTCTCCAGCACGGATAGGGTTTCCAGCAGCACGCTGCGTTGGCCTTCTTTGTCTCCCACTTGACCCAAAGGTCTTCCGAAAGGGTATTCTATAGCGGCGGACCGCGGAATGCCCACTGTTCTATGCCAATCCGGGGTGGGGGTCAGCGCTACCGTAGACAATCCGGCTTCCTCCAAACGACGGGCGGCCAGTCCCACGGACTGGCAACAGAAGGGTCAGGCCGGTGTGAGAATCACCGCTTCCACCCCTTCCGCTTTCATGTTCTTGCACATCGGATCGATGGCTTCGGTTAGGAACTCAGTGTTATTCCATTGAAATCCGTAGAAGGAATAAGAAGTGGGCGCCAGACGCCCTATGGCGCCATCGGCTTCAAGCTCTTTCATCCTGGTGAGCGGCAATATGACATTGATGTCCTGAAGGGCATATCCCGTGTTGATGTGGAGATGATTCACATTGACGTCTTTTTCGGTGGCGTCTCTCGGAATGCTTCTGAAGGATCGGTCACCCCACAACGGCTCTCTTTTCTCCCTTTCCATGTCAAAGGGCGGATCGGTCTTCATGCTAATACCCGAGCTGGTGACCAAGGCAATGGTGGCTTGCTTCACCGGCTTGGAAAGCGGGGTCCACGGGATCGGTCCGCTGAAATCCTCGTCCGGGATGAAGCTCTGCACCCAGGCCGCCAGACTGGGTGGAAGAAATCGATACCCATCGACGATCTTCTCTGCTGCGCTCATAGATGTGATCTCCTTATCTAAGAAAATTCAAATCCAGATTTTCTTTTGCCGCGAGCCGGTTGAGCTCTTCTTTGACCCGGGAGATTGCAACCTCAGGGGGCACTCCCGCCTCCAGACTCAGATCGAACAGTGGCGCTCCGGAGAGCGGCGCCCTGAGAACTTGTGTGTTTAGGGCGTAAATATTGATTCCGTGGTCATTGAGTATATGCACTACCTTCCGAACGATTCCAGGGTGATCCATTGACACTACTTCCAGCTTCAACGGGATTTCCGGGCGCTTGGAAATCGAAGCCGGGTCGTCCGCTTCATGAAGCGAGACCTCGAAGCCACGCTTCCTTAGTTTGTCCAGATCTTTTCTTATGGTTTCCAGATGTTCCGGCGCGCACGAGAAGAGCGCCATAGCGGAGAAACGCCCGCCCAGATCCGCCATGCGGCTGTCTTCTATGTTTGCGTTTCGCTTGAACAAAAAGGTCGAGAGGTCATCCACGATTCCCGGTCTGTCTTTTGCCACCAGGAATAAGATCATAAATTCTCTCATGCGCCTCTCCGTTGAACTTCCTCACTCCTTCACTAGCTCCTCTGTCCGCCGCTCCTCCCGCTCACCCGGTCAGACACGGGCTCCTTGCCGCGGATGTCTCATCGAGTCTTCTAACCTTGCATCGCGTCGGCGCGGAACGCAGAAGTTCCGGGTTTTGCACGGCTTCTTCCGCGACCGCTTTCATGGCCTCAATGAATAGATCGATATTCTCTTTGGATTCCGTCTCAGTCGGCTCGATCATGATCGCGCCCTCGACAACCAGGGGGAAATAGATGGTAGGTGGATGAAAACCATAGTCCATAAGGCGTTTGACCATATCCAGCGTGGTGACCTTATGAGCCCTTTGGAGTTTATCGGAAAAGACACACTCGTGCATGCACGGACGGTCGTACGCCAGATGAAACGCGCCTCTGAGCCGTTCCTTAATGTAGTTGGCGTTCAAGACCGCGAGCTGGCTTGCTCTTTTCAACTCCGGGCCCATGCTCAGAATGTAGGAGTACGCCCTCACCAGCACCCCGAAACTGCCGTAGAAGGCATGCACCTTGCCTATGGTTTCGGGGAATTGCTCCGATAGAACATATTGACCTTCTTGCTCTACGACACGGGGAACCGGCAAGAATCGCTCCAGATCCTTTCTCACGCAGACGGGGCCCGACCCCGGGCCACCTCCGCCATGCGGCCCGGAGAACGTTTTGTGCAAGTTCAGGTGAAGAACGTCCACTCCGGTCTTGCCCATATCGACAATGCCCATGAGCGCGTTCATGTTCGCGCCGTCGCAGTAGACCAGTCCGCCTTTCTCATGGACTATCCGTCCTATTTCGCTGATATGCTCCTCAAACAGACCGAGGGTATTCGGATTGGTGACCATGATTCCCGCGGTCTCTTCATCCATAAGCGCTGCAATGGATTCGGGGGTGAGAACCCCCTGCTCATTCGACTTGACCTTCACAGGCCGATAACCGCAAATGGCCGCGCTCGCGGGGTTGGTTCCGTGAGCAGTGTCAGGCACAATGATTTTCGACCGTTGCGAGTTGCGGCTCTTGTGGTAGGCATGGATGATGAGCATCCCGGCCAGCTCGCCCTGGGCCCCCGCGGCCGGTTGAAGAGAAACCGCGTGCATTCCCGTAACTTCCGCGAGCAGTCGCTCCAGCTCGAACATGAGAGCCAGAGCGCCCTGACAGAGATGGTGCGGAAGGAGAGGGTGCGCTTTGGAAAATCCCGGCAAGCCCGCTAGCTTTTCATTGATCTTGGGGTTGTACTTCATGGTGCATGAGCCCAGCGGATACATCCCGGTGTCTACGCCGAAATTCCATTGCGACAGACGCGTGTAATGGCGCACGACGTCCACTTCGCTCAGGTCGGGGAATTCCGGCGGTGTCCCCAAAAGCTCTTCGGGAAATGGCGAGCGGTCCACGTCGCGGGGAGGAATGCTCATCCCGCTCCGCCCTTGCTTGCCCTTTTCCCAGAGCAGCGGCTCATTGAGCACAAGGCCCGTAGCCCCCGGAAAGCGCGTCATGAGGAGATCTCCTTGACCAAAGTGTCCATTTGGGCTTTGGTTCTTACTTCGGTTACGCACAGCAGATAATGGCCTGTCAGTTCCGGATAGTGCGAAGCGAGGTGGAGACCGGGCACAATCCCCTTGTTCAGGAGGCGTTCATACGTTGCGCTAAAGTCATCCCCGAACTTGACTACGAATTCGTTGAATGTGGGAGCTTCAAAGGGTATTTCAGCGCCTGTTTCAATCAATCTTCTTTTCAGGTACTCAGCTTTGTCTCGGTTCAGAGCAGCCACTTCACGTAGCCCGGTGGCACCCAAGGACGCCATGTACATCGCCGCGGCCACAGCGCAGAGGCTGTTGTTGGTGCAGATGTTGGAAGTGGCTTTTTCCCGGCGAATGTGTTGCTCCCTGGTCGCGAGCGTCAAAACAAAGCCCCTATTGCCGTCCTTGTCCGTTGTCTGACCCACAAGACGACCGGGCAAGTTGCGCACGTGTTCCATTTTGCCGGCGAACATCCCAAGCCCGGGCCCTCCAAAAGACTGAGGAAGGCCCAAGCTCTGACCTTCTCCACATGCAATGTCCGCGCCTTGACTTCCGGGACTCTTTAGCAGTCCGTACGCCAGAGGTTCCGAAAACGTGACCACAAGAAGCGCCTGCTTGCGGCGCGCAACGTCTGCGGCCGCCTGCACGTCTTCGATACACCCTAAGAAGTTCGGTGATTGCACGGCCAGGGCAGCCAGGCCTTCGAGCCTGTCGAGTTCGGACAAGTCTGTTCTGCCGTTTGATAGGTACGGAAGCTGCGCCACCTCATGACCTGTGGTTTCAAAATAGGTCTGAACCACTCGCCGATACGCAGGGTGGATCAGGTTTGAAACCGCAACCTTATCCCGCTTGGTTATACGAACGGCCATCGAAAGCGCTTCAGCAAGCGCAGACGCGCCGTCGTACACCGAAGCGTTGGCCACATCCATACCCAACAAACGCGCGACCAGCGTCTGATATTCATATATGGCCTGGAGCGTGCCTTGGCTCATTTCCGGTTGATAGGGCGTGTACGATGTTGAGAATTCCGAACGGCCAAGGAGATAGGAGACCGACGCAGGTATAAAATGCTCGTAGCTGCCTGCCCCCAAGTAGACGGTGTATTCCGGGGAGACGCCCATACGACCAGCGAGGCTTCCCACACGCTCGCATAACTCGAATTCTCCAAGAGGTTCAGGCAGGTTCAGGCCGCGCTCGCGGCGGCAGGAATCGGGTGCCGTCGCGAAAAGGTCATCCAAACTCTCTACCCCTGTCGCCTGGAGCATGGTCGTGACGTCTTCCTCAGTATGGGGCAGGTACCGCATCTATTCCGTCCTTCCAACCATGTCCCGGTAAGCGTCTTTGGTCATAAGCTCATCAAATTCATCCACTCGCGTGGGTTTCACCAATATCATCCACCCACCTCCATAAGGGGCTTGGTTCACTAGTTCAGGGGTCTCGCGGATCGCCTGGTTTACTTCAAGGATCTCGCCCCCTATCGGCATAAAAAGGTCTGAAACGGCCTTGGTTGATTCTACAGCTCCAAATTGTTGTCCCTTTTCAAATGAGTCACCCACATTCGGCAATTCCACGAAGGTTATGTCACCCAATTGTTGTTGAGCATAGTCGGAGATGCCTACCCGGACCTTATCCCCTTCAAGTCTCGCCCATTCATGGTCCTCCCCGTAACGCAGGTCGTCAGGGAGGATGAGCTGGCTCGTGTCGATCATTTCAATTCCTCCTTATCTCGCAGCATATCGTGTATAGGACGACGAGCGGTTCGATCCGGCCGAACGTCGTCCACGATTCTCACCTTGATAGTTCGCCTGCTGTCTCGAAGTTCGACCTCCTGGCCGATAGCGAGCGCTGTTCTTACGCGCACGAAGCCGCAACTCAGGCCCCCGGGTTTGAAGTCCCTGGGCTTGTCCGGGCTCGAAATGCTGAAAATCCGGCCGCTCGAGAGCCCTATGGCCATGTCGCTCACGCAGGTCAATACCACGCCGATTTCGTTACCGCCGGAATCTATGACAACGGAAAGCCCTTTCCCTGAAACCTTCCGTGGATCATATCCTACAAACGCATAGGTGTGCTCTGCCCTCTCCCTTTCCGCGAGGACCACATCGCCGACAAACTTCTTGGTAAAGCTTTTGCCCTCATCATCAAAAGGCAGAACGAAGGTCCAGGGATTATTGATAAACGGCCAAGATCCCATGTCCTGATGCGAAAGAGGTAACATGCCCCCGGCCCTGAGAGAGTCTCGGGCGGCGAGCCCGCATGCAATAAGGCCTTGGTCTTGTCCCGCGGGGAGTATGTTTTCCCACACGGAGAGGAGTCGATCCCGACTTACCAAGATCTCAAAGCCGAATTCGCCGGTAAAGCCCGTTCGCGATAACATGATCGGTGTGCCGTCTATGAGCCTGACATCGCTCGGTTGCTGCTGCTCTTCAAAATATCCTTTGAAACCGAAGTATTGTATGTCGCTCAGAACCGTGAGCGGGTCGTTGAGAACCTTCTTGAGCACCTTGGCGGATAAAGGGCCTTGTAGGTCAATCTTGCCCACCTTGTGGCTGATCTCTTCCACGCGCGCGTCTCGTCCGCCCCTGTTCGCTTTGAGATGCTCCGCAATCTCCCTCCCGTGACCGGCGTTTACGACACTTAGGTACGCGCCTTGAGCAATCATATATAAGATAGTGTCATCGATCAGCTCACCTCTTTCGTTGAGGTATGCGCCAAAAACCCCGTCCCCCGGCTGCAGGGGCCGCTTCGTAGCGCCGACACAGGCGTTCAGATCCTTGGTAACACAGAGCTGGAGCAGGTCAAACGCGTCAGGTCCGGAGATCGAAACCGCGCACATATGGCTGGTGTCGAATAGACCTGCATTGGTTATGACTGTTCGGTGCTCGGCCACAGCGCCCGTGGGATACCAAACCGGCATGTCCCAGCCGGCAAAACCCGTCATGGTCGCGCCGTGGGCCACATGCCAATCATAGAGAGGTGTTCTTTTTCCCTGAGGCATTGTCTCGTCCTTGGAGAGAGAACGGCTCCCCTATTTCACTGTTACAGCCTGGGATTCCTTCAGGATGATTTGTAGCAAGAAGGCCAGGCCTACCAGCGCTAAGCCTATCATATCGGTCCATATAGCCGGATGAACGAGACATAATCCGGCGATCGCGAGCATTGCCCGCTCTATTCGTGTCGATCTCCTCAGGAGCCATCCGGATGCGGCGGACGCAAATGAAAAAACGCCCGCGAATGAAGTGGCAATGACCCACAAGGTTTCGGAGAGACTTTCACCTTTGAGAAGCAAGGCGTGGCCCGAGGGATCGAGAACGAACATGAAAGGAACGACAAACGCCACGGTGGTGTATTTCCAAGCCATCATGGTCGTTTTGAAGGGGTCGCCGCCGGTCAAGGCCGCGGCTGCGAACGGAGATAGAGCTGTGGGTGGTGAAACCTCGGACAAGACCGCGTAGTAAAAGATGAACATGTGGGCGGCAAAATCCGGCGCCCCGAGCTTGGTAAGGGCAGGAGCCGCAATGACGGCCGCAATTATGTAGGTGGCGGTGATAGGAACTGCGAGACCGATTATCCACAGCAGGATCGCGGTGTACACCGCGGTGAGGAAAAGGCTTCCGCCGGCGTAAGTGATGATAATCGTAGAAAGCTTCAACCCCAATCCTGTGAGGCTCACCACGCCCACGATAATCCCTGCGCACGCGCACACCGCCGCAACATTGAGCACATTCATGGCTCCACCTTTGAGAGCCTCAATGAGCCTCCTCGGGGTGAACCACGTCTCTCTACGGATAAAACACGCCAAGAAACAGGTTAAGAGCGCGTAGACCACAGCCATCGCGGGCGTGAATCCGGAAACCAACCCTATCACCAGCGCTAAAACCGGAAAGAAGTGGTATCCGTACATCCGCGTGAGCGTCCACAGACTGTAAGATTTTTCCACCTCCACCAATTTGATCCCGAACTTCTTGGCGTTGAATTCCACCATGAGCAAAAGCGACCAGTAATAGAGGCATGCAGGGATGGCTGCCATCTTGATGACGTCCAGGTAGGTGATCCTCAAGAATTCCGCGATCAGAAAGGCCGCCGCGCCCATAACCGGTGGCGTGAGCACAGCGCCGAGCCCTCCGGCCGATAGTAACCCACCGGCATTTTCCTTGTCGTAACCTGCTTTCTGGAGCATGGGGTACGCGACGGACCCGACCGTAACCGTGTCGGCAACACCGCTGCCGGAGCCGCCCGCCAGAAAGAAAGAGGCCATCACCACGGTGCGACCTGCGCCGGTGGCTTTCCTGCCCATCGCGGTGAACGCGAAGTCTACATAGAACCTGCCTGCCCCGGAGACTCGAAGGAACGATCCGAAGATGCAGAACATAATGATAAAGGTGGAGGAAACGTCGATGGGAACGCCGAAAATGCCCTCCAGCGTCATGTACATGTGCCCGACAATCCGCTCCAGATCATAGCCGCGATGGGTCCAAGGGGAAGGGAGCCACGGTCCCACGTAGGCGTAAGCCAGAAAGACCAAAACCGTAGAGGGCATGATCCAGCCGGAAGTTCTGCGGGTGGCTTCAAGAATCAGAAGAATCAGAATCACACCGAACACATCGTCCCATATGTCCGGAGTGACTGCTCGGTAGATGAACTCCTCAAAATCGACGAGCATATAACCGATGGCCGTAAGACCGAGGACGATCAGAATCAGGTCCGCGACGTTGACGGAATACTTGAATCTCTTAGTCGCCGGGTAATGAAGGAAGACCAAGGTGAGCACGAGCGCTACGTGCACTCCGCGCAGGACCTGGGTGGTGAGCGTGCCGACCGCGCAATAGATGGCAAAGACGGAGGTGGCTACCGCTAAGATCGTAATGACCGTCGCCCAGTACGGATTGGGCTTTCGGGTTACGCCCTCTTCCTTTTCAATGACTTCTTCGACCTTCTTGAGCTGCTCTTCGGCGACCCATTCGGTCTTCCGGTCTTCCATACGTCATCTCCAGAAGAAGGATGCGAGGCACACCAACAGGGGCGCTTCCACCAGTTTCACACGGATGCGCCCGTCCCGGTCCTGATCCGTTCCGAGTGAGATGTCACGATCGTTCAGCCGCAGCATGTGACTGCCCATGCTTGCGGCAGGGATCGAGAACTCAGTGAATGCGCCGTGCGCGTTAGGCTCTTCTTTTCTCTCCAAGCCTAAGTATTCCAGAGCAGCGTAACTATCTGTTTTCACATGAAGGAGCCTGAAATGTCCCCGTTCTATCCTGAATCTTTCGCTCACGAGCGCGTGATACATTGAGTGTGTGTAGGTGTGGACGAGTTCGTCTCCTTCAGAGACCCGCGCCAGCGCTTTCGGGTTGTCGATCTGCACGAAAAGCAGATTCTTGCAGAGCCCCACTGTAAGAAGGGCTGCTGCAAGAATCACGAGC
Organism: Deltaproteobacteria bacterium; assembly: GCA_016875095.1. Taxonomy (GTDB): domain Bacteria; phylum Desulfobacterota; class Desulfomonilia; order Desulfomonilales; family Desulfomonilaceae; genus VGSG01. The sequence goes on along the minus strand of VGSG01000003.1, from coordinate 22,025 downwards.
AACAGAAGCAGCGCTTTGGCGCCGCGTCCCGAACTCTGTATCACGTCTTAATGTCCAGGCCTTTGTCTTTAAAGTATTTTATCGCGCCTTTATGGAAAGGAACGGGCGACCCCACAACAGCGGATTTGAGGTCTATGCTCTCCGCCTGCTTGTGTATGGCCACCAGTTCCGGTTTGTGATCGAAGATCGCGGCAAGTATGTCGTAAACCAACTTGTCGTCCATGGCTTCATGGGCAATCAGGAGGTTCGCCACCGCGCTCACCGCCACGTCCTGCTCAACCCCCGGGTACGTGCCCTTGGGAATCGTGATCTTGTAATAAACAGGGCCGTACTTGGCCGTCATCTTTGGAACCGCGTCCGCATCAGAGATAAGGGAGATTTTCATCCCTGGAGAAGCTGCCAGATCCAGTATGGAAGCCGTGGGCACTCCACCGCACCAGAAATAAGCGTCCATCTTCCCATCTTTCACCGCGCCGGCGGATTCGGAGGCGCCCAACCGGTCCCTCTTTATATCCTTGTCGGGATCGATGCCGTTGGCCTCGAGGATTCTCAACGCGATGATCTCTACTCCGCTTCCGGGAGCGCCGGTGGAGATGGTCTTGCCCTTCAGGTCCGAAACCTGCTTGATCCCTTTCCCCTCTCTGGCTACAAGTTGCGTGACGTTGGGATACAGGACGGCCAAGTTCACGATCGGCAACTTTTCCTTGAATTTGCCGGTTCCCGCCCATGCATCGTAGCCCACGTCGCCCATGATAATCGCAAGATCGGATTTCTTCGCGGCTACCAGCTTGCAGTTGTCCACGGACGCGGCCGTGACCTCGGCTGCCGCCTCCACGTTGGGCACGTACTTGCTGATCACCGCGGCTATTCCTCCTCCCATGGGATAGTACACGCCGCCCATCCCGCCGGTGGCTATGGAAATCCTTTTCTGGGCCTGTGCCCAAATGCTCATCGGATTACCGAGGATAAAAGCGCCTCCCATCGCCGCGGTCGCCTTCATAAACCCCCGTCGTCCCAGCGTGCTCTTGCCTTTCGTTCGACCACCTTGTGCCATTGCGGTTCTCCTTTGTTCTCTTTTCCGTATGTGTAAATGGATCACACGTCGCCAACCGAAATCCGAATGCATCTCTTATCGGAACCGCATCGAGCCGTTTCGCCTTGCGCCACGGGATCGAAGGGCATGGGCTGTTTTGCGAGGCCGCCAGCGCGCCAAGAGCTATGGTGAGAAGCTCGCAGCGCGCGCGGGTATTCACGATCTATGAGACGATAGAACAAGCCCAGCCGGAATTCAACGCAATTCTTGACCGCATTGCGCCAAGGTATTGTGCAGGGAGCAGTATGGTAGAAGGAATGGAAAAGCATTCTCAACAACGAAAAACCGCCGAGCAGAATTTCTCGACTCGACGGTTCATGATCGGAGCGGCCCGCTGGATTGGATCTGGCCTGTCACATGTTATTCCTGTGAAGGCGGGGACACAAGAGACTTACTTGAGCATGTCTCGCGAAAATCCCAGGATGCTGCGGGCTATGATGAGCATCTGAATTTGGCCTGTTCCTTCGAAGATATCAGTGATCTTGCAATCTCGGAGCCACTTCTCCACAAGATGCTCCCTTGAATAACCTATCGGTCCAAGGATTTCAACGCATTTCTGAGTCACGAGAGTGGCGGCTCGGCCGGCCTTTGCCTTGGCCATCGACGCTTCAAGGCTGTTCCTAATCCCTGTGTCAAGCATTGAGGCCGCTCGAAGGTTCAGAAGGCGCGCAACTTCCAGTTCGGCCTCCATTTCCAAAATGGACTTCTGAATAGCATTCAGATGGAGCGGGCTTCTGCCGTAGGGAAACGTGTGCCCTTCCGACTCAAGCTTCGTCTTGGTGAACTCCAACGCGGCCCGCGCCACTCCGATGGCCATCGCGGCAACCCCCGGTCGGGTCGCGTCAAAGGTTTTCATCACACCGCCCAGGCCCGCCTCGCCGCGGTTCTGGATTTCCGGGCTGCCCAGGATATTGTCGTAGGGGATGCGGCAATCTTCAAAGACAATCGCTGCGGTATCGGAAGCTCTGATACCAAGCTTCTTTTCCACCTTGGTGACCGTCATGCCCGGGACGCCTTTTTCCACCACAAAGCTCTTGATCGCAGCTCGGCCCTTACTTTTGTCCAACGTTGCCCAGACAACCACCGCATCGCAGTGATAGCCTGACGTGACAAAGATTTTTTCCCCATTGATGATCCATTCGTTTGTTTCAGGATCGAGTCTCGCGGTGGAAGTGATTGCGGCCGTGTCAGAGCCGGCCCCCGGCTCAGTTATGGCCATCGCGGCGAACTTGCCCGCGAATCGGGCTTTTTGCTCAGGAGTCCCCACCGCCTCTATCGCGGAATTGCCAAGACCCCGCTGAGGCCAGCAGAGCAGAATGCCCGTGTCACCCCAGGCCAATTCTTCCATGCTCACCACAAGCGCCACATTGGGTTCGGGTCCCTGGGCCAGACCTCGCCCGGAACGCTTCTTGCCCTCGCCTTCCGTCTCCTTCCGCACGGGTGGGGTCATACTCTCAACGAGCGCGTAAAGCTCCTTCACCTTTTCGTGCTCGTGATCGTCGTAGTACCGTGAAACAGGCCGAAAAACACCGTTGGCGACAGCCGCGGTCATTTGCTGCAACTGCTTTGTCTCGGGCTTGAGTTCAAAATCTATCATGACGAAATCCTCACGAAGCGTTTACGTGATCCTTACTGGGTTATGCTCCAGGAGGTCAGAGAGATCAGGTCGATTCTCACCCGATGGCCAAGCCCTCCGTTATGGAGAAGCTTCTCCCGTTCCTGAACCACATTTCGACCGGATGCTCTCGGATATAGCCGTGACCGCCAAGGATCTGCACGCCGTAATCGACGACTTTCATTGCCTGTTCCGCGCAATACATCTTGGCCAGTCCCGCGTCTTTGGTGGCATCCTCATTTCGGTCCAGTCGCCAGGCAGCCCGCCACGCAAGAAGACGCATGCCGTCAATCTCCATCGCAGCTTCGGCCAACATGAACGCAATGGATTGCCGGCACGCAATGGGCTCTCCAAATGCGAATCGTTCTTTTGCGTACGTCAGGGCGTACTCATGAGAGGCTCTCGCTACGCCTACAGCCATAGCGCTGAGATTGGCCCTTGAGAGGTTGAGCAGTTTCATGTAATCGATCCCCCGGTCGCGGCCCACGCATCGTGAGGCCGGAACCACGCACTGGTCAAAGGCTACCGGAAACAGCGGGAGAGCATTCAGGCCCAAGTTCTTCTCTTTCGGCCCGATCGAGAGTCCCGGGGTGTTCCTGTCAACAATGACGGCCTTGACCGGCTGCGGGGCGTCTCCATTTCTTGGGGATGCATAAACCAGTATGTGCTCGGCTTGATCCGCCAAAGGAACCATGCATTTCTTGCCGCTGATGACCACGTTCTCTCCCTGAGTTTCCACCGTGGTTCCCAGCTCAAGGGGATCAAAGACAATTCTGGGCTCCATGATGGCTGCCGTGCCTGGAAAGAAGCGTTCGCCGCAGAATTTGGGAAGCCACTCCTCTTTCTGCTCATCGGCGCCGAATTCCAATATGGGGACCATCATGAGAAGCGGGGAAAGCGCCGCCATCGTCAGCCCCAGATCACCCCATGCCAACTCCTCAACCATGATGGCGGACGTGAGGGCCGATCGGCCCAAGTCGTACCCACCGTAGTTCTCGGGAATGGCATTCGCGCAGAAACCGAGCTCCCATACTTTATCCAGGACCTCAGAAGGGGCCACGGCCTCCTCATCGCACTCTCGGGCAATAGGTCTGAGTTCGTTCGCCGCGAATTTGCGGGCCATATCCTGAATTTGCCGTTGATCCTCGTCCAAAGTGAAGTCAGCCATAGGGCCTCCCTTACGAAAGTCGCTATATTTCCCACAAATCAAAATCCAACGCTAAGCTTAGCGTGGTAGGATGCGGTGAGCGAAGCGAACCCCATCAATCGAGCCCGGACCGCGAGCGATGCGGTTCGCCAGCGCAACGCGGGCTCACCGCATCCTACGGTCCTCAAGGAGGGCCTCATCACTCCGAGTCGTCACCCCGGCGAACCCCGGATCAAGTCCGGGGTGATGGGATGCAGTTGAGTTAACTATTTGAAATCACATGCCAAGATCCTTCAAGTTAACGCCTATGGGCTTCCGCCGAATGACGCGAATGGCACCCAACTCCGGGACCGATGTTAGGAATCAGAACTCTTAATTCTCTTTCTCGATAATGGTGGCTACGCCTTGGCCTCCGCCCACACATGCATTCGCGCAACCGTAGCGTCCGCCCTTCTTGTCAAGGATTCGGGCTAATGTGCCCACAAGCCTGACGCCCGTGGCTCCCAGGGCATGACCAATCGCGGCGCCGCCGCCCATGACGTTAACCGTGTCCGGATTAAGGCCCAGTTCTTTGATGCAGTTCAACGCCACAATCGCGAAGGCCTCGTTGATCTCCCAGAAATTTATGTCCGACGCCTGGAGCCCTGCGGTTTCAAGCGCTTTCTTGCTCGCAGGCACAGGTCCCGCGCCCATGATAGTGGGATCTACTCCGGCGAAGCCGATTGACCGAATAGTAGCCAGCGGCTTGATGCCCTTTTTCTTGGCCGTCTCTTTTGACATGAGCATCATAGAGGTGGCGGCCGCGTTCAGGGGCGAGGAATTTCCCGCGGTGATCTCATGACCTTCCTTGAATGCCGGTTTGAGCTGAGCCAGGCCTTCCAGGGTCGTGTCGCCTCGTATGCCCTGGTCCTTGTCAACCGTCATTACTGTGCCGTCAGCCTGCGGGGCCTCAATCGGAAGTATCTCGCCGTCGAAAAAACCCTCTGCTTGAGCTTTTGCGGCAAGCTGATGCGATCTCACAGACCACTTGTCCATGTCTTCACGCGTAAAGCCGCTCTGTTTGTAGAGCTTCTGGGCGGTGAGCCCCATATTCATGGCGGTCATCATGTCCCAATGCAGGAATTCAGGAGCCGCAAACAACGACATGTTCGGCATGATAGCCCCACGATCCACCAAGGGCCCGCCCATTGGCACTCGAGTCATATGCTCCATGCCGCCGATCATGACGATATCCGCGAATCCCATCGCGACTTCCATGAAACCCACGTGAATCGCCGCCATGGATGATCCACACTGCTGATCGAGAAATTTCGCGGCTATGGTGTTGGGCAGGTTGGCTAGAAAGATCGGGTTGCGGCCACCGTATGTCCATTGCTCGCTGACGCCCATGGCCGATCCCACAAGGAAATCGTCCACCTCAGCGGCCTCGATGCCGATCCTCTTGATGAGCTCCGGTAAGAGCTTTGCCAGCAGCTCGTCGGCTCTCAATCGACAAAAAACGTCCCGCGCAGGATCATTGGGACGAGATCGAGACTGAGCGGTCCTCAGATAGCCTGCAATTACTACTTCTCTCATGTGCTTATCTCCTTTATTCACTCTGTAAGCTCATTCGGATCGGCCCTGCGATCTAGTCGGCGAAGAGTTCCCTGTTCATCTCCGTGGTTACGGCCACGCCGTCCGTGAGCCGTGTCGCGAGCCCCTGAATCTTGGGGAACTCGTAGTGATAGAAATAACGCATCGTCATCAGCTTGCCCTGGTAGAAAAGGGCCTCTTGTTCCGTGGGGCCGGCCTGCAATCCTTCTTGCGCGGCCAATCCTTGCAAGAGCCACTGCCAGGCCACGGCGATGATCCCGAAGAGTTCGAGATAGAGCGTGGCGTCAGCCAGGAAGAGTTCCACTTCTCCCTTCAGCGCAAAGCCCACGAGGTGGGTGGTAACTGCCTGGAGCGTCCCCAAGGCCTCTTGCAGTTTTTCCGCGTACGGCTTCAGTGTCGGGTCCTGCAACGCGGGCGTGATGGCCTGGTAGACCTCTTCGAAGTAGAGCCTGGCCGCGGCGCCGTTCTTCATCACCACCTTTCGGCCCAGTAGGTCCAGCGCCTGAATTCCCGTCGTTCCTTCGTGGATAGGATGAATGCGAATATCCCGATAATATTGTTCAAGCGGGAATTCGTCGCAGTACCCGTATCCTCCCAGGATCTGGAGACCCTGGCTCACCGAAAGGATTCCCATTTCAGACGGATAGGACTTGGCCACAGGAGTCAGGAGATCGAGCAAGAGATCGTAACGTTCCTTTTCCTCACCCTCGCTATGCGCGGCCAGATCTGCGTATAACGAGCACTGGAGAAGCAGCGAGAGAGAGCCCTCCGTAATGGCGCGCTGAAAGAGAAGCATCCGCCTGACGTCGGCGTGCTCAATAATGGGGACCTGCGGCAGACTTGGGTCTTTAGTTGCGATCTTGCGTCCCTGGGGGCGTTCCCCCGCGTATTCCAGTGAAGCGTAATAGGCTGCGGCGGCGATTGACGTGGCTTGCATGCCCACGCCGAGTCTCGCCTCATTCATCATCTGAAACATGTAAGAAAGCCCCTTGTGAGGCTCGCCCACCAGATAGCCCCGGCAATCGCCGTTCTCGCCCATGCTGAGCTGCGTGATGGGGCAGCCTTTGTACCCCATCTTGTGATAAACGCCGACCGTGGTCACATCGTTTGAAACAAGAGTTCCGTCGGGATCAAGTCGCTTCTTGGGAACAACAAAGAGCGAGATGCCTTTGACGCCCAAGGGAGCGCCTTTGATCTTCGCGAGCATGAGGTGGATCACGTTGTCCACGCCGCTATGATCGCCCGCGGAAATAAAGATCTTCTGGCCGAAGATCTTGTAATAGCCCTCATCCGTCGGTTCCGCTCGGGTGGTGATATCTGAAAGCGAGCTGCCCGCCTGTGGCTCGGTCAGAGCCATAGTGCCTTGCCACTTTCCGGACAACATCTGAGGGACGTAAATTTCCCGCAATTCATCGGAGCCGAAGGAAAGAATGAGGTGACTTGCGCCGGTGGTAAGCAGGGGATACGCCCCCGCGGCGAAGTTGGCTGCTCCGAAGACAAACCCCGCGGCCATGGCTACAGTTGTGGGAAGCTGTTGGCCCCCCGCGTCGTAAGGGAATCCCGCGCCGATCCAGCCGCCTTCACCGCTCTCCTTCATGAAAGTCCTGACCAGCGAATGGACCTTTACCTCGCCGTTCACCAACTGAGGCTGCTGTTTGTCCATTTCCTGAAACGCGGGGGCAAGGAGGTCGCGGCCCATGCGTATCGCAGTGTCCAGCGTCAGGTCGAAGATTTCACGACTGTGATCCTGGTAGTAGGGCAACTTCGTGAGGCTTTCCAGGTCGAGGACCTCGTACAGCACGAACTTCAGGTTCCGTTCGCTCATGAAACGTTCGGCCATTATCCTATCCTTATGCTTGATAAAATGTCTTGCCGGACTCTGCCATTTCCTTTAGCAGTTTCGCCGGCTTGAACCGAAGTCCGTACTTCTTTTCCAGTTCGAGGAGTTTCTCGTGCACCTTCCCCACGCCCCAGGCGTCCGCGTAACGTAGGAGTCCTCCCCGATAAGGCGGGAAGCCCGTCCCATAAATCATTGCCAAGTCCATGTCCGCGGGCCGATCTATGATCCCTTCTTCCATGATGAGCGCGGCTTCGTTTATGCCCAGCGCCAGCATGGTATCGACTATTTCCTGATCGGGGACCTTTTTCGGCTGCACGTTGTTGTCCGCGTAGTATTTCTGAACCACCTCGATCACCTTCGGATTTGGAACAGGATTCGGCCCGCTGTAGTCCATGTATCCCGCGCCGGTCTTGCGACCGTAACACCCGGTTTGATAGATAAGCTCGGTCAGCGGATGAACCTTGTATCGTTCTCCCAGTCTCTGCTCGAAAGTCTTGCCCACGTGGTAATTGATGTCGATTCCCGTGAGGTCCGCCAATGCCGCGGGTCCCATGGGCATACCGAACTCCTTCACGACCCGCTCCATCTGTGCGGCGTCGACACCGTCCGCGCTCAGATACACGGCTGCTCCAAATAGTCCCCCGAGCTGCCGAGACACATAGAACCCGGGGCCGTCATTGACCACAACGGGAACTTTCTTGATGGCTCGTCCAAAGGCGACTGAAGTGGCAAGGGTCTGATCGGAGGTCTTCTCCGCGCAGATGATCTCCAACAACGGCATACGCTCGGCGGGGTTAAAGAAGTGGAGCCCGATCATCCGACCGGGGTCCTGGAGCACCGAGGCCATCTCGGAAATCGGCAGCGCGGAGGTGTTTGTGGCAAATACGGTGTCGGGTCGGCATATGGATTCAAGCTTCTTCCAGATATCCTGCTTGATCTTCATATTCTCGACCACGGCCTCAATCACCAGGTCCGCATCCTTGGCATCTTCCAGAGAGGTCGTGGTTCGAAGCTGCCCCTGGATCATCTTGTCCAGGTCTGCTTCCGTCATCTTTTTCTTCTTGATCGGATACGCGAATGTCTTGCGAATGGCAGCGACATCTTTTTGGAGCACATCGTCATTGATGTCCCACAATACGGTCTCAAAGCCGCCCTTCAGCAGCAAGTTGACGATACCCGAACCCATCACGCCACCGCCCAGCATGGTGACTCGTTTTATGGGAGCCGGCTCGATCCCCTCCGTGCGTGGGAGCCGACCCGCGGCCCTGCTGCTGAGAAAGATGCCGATCAGGTTCCTTGACACATCCGTGAGCGCGCATTCGCAAAAAAGGTCCACTTCTTGCTCGATATCCTTTTCGATGTCAAAGCTCAGACCTTTTTCCACCGCATCGATGACCTTGAAGGGCGCGATATAGCCTTGCGCCTTTTGCATAGCCATGAATCTGGCGCCGTTGCACACCGCTTTCTGTTCCGCCGCGCTGGGCAGACGCCAAACTCTGAACCGTGTGCGACGCTCTTCGAGCTTGAGCTGTCCTGAAACGAACTTCTTCGCCGCATTCACCGCCGCGTCCACGAGATTTTCAGGGGTCGTCACTTCGTCCAACAGCCCGCGTGACAGGCCCTTCTTGGTGTCGATCGGGTTTCCGACGGTCATCATCTCCAGCGCATTGGGCAGACCGATCAGCCGTGGAAGCCGCTGAGTGCCTCCTGCGCCCGGGATGAGCCCCAACTGAACTTCGGGCTGGCCGACCTTGGCCTCTTCCGCGGCCACACGATAGTGGCACGCCATGGCCGTCTCCAGTCCTCCGCCGAGCGCATTGCCGTTGATGGCGGCAATCACCGGTTTCGACGCCATTTCGATGGAGTTGAGGAAGCGGGCCATTTCCAGCACCTTCGGCTGGAGGGCTTGCTTGTCCTTCACACCCTGCAACTGAGTAATGTCCGCGCCGGCTATGAAATTGTTGCCCGTGCCCGTAAGGACCAGAGCCTTTACATTCGCGTCTGTGAAAGCCTCAGTCATGGCCTGGGCCAGCTCAAGGACAAAATGCTCTGAAAGCTGGTTCACCGGCGGGTTATTCATGGTCAGCACGGCCACGCCGTCACGCAATTCCACTTTGATCGTCTTGTAATCGGTCTTCATATCCTGCAACTCCCTGTTCGCCTGTGGATGAGCCCTTCCATTTTCCCACAAGCGTTTGTCGCACTTGGAGAACGGACCGGGCCCTAGGCCACGCTATGTTTTTTCCACCTTTTTCTTGGCCGTCTCCTCTTCCCCGAGCGCCTTTCGCAAAATCTTGCCTACCGCGGACCTGGGAAGCTCTTTTCCGAATTCCATGCTCTTGGGCGCCTTGTACGCGGGCAGGCGCTCTTTGCAAAAGCTTATGATCTCTTCTTCGCTCGCGGGCTCTTTTTCTTTGAGCGCCACAAAAGCCTTGACCGTCTCTCCGCGGTATTGATCCGCGATGCCGACCGGCGTCGCGTCCATCACTCTTAGGCTCAGATACGGCGCTTGGTCTATCTCCTGTGGAAAGACGTTGCGCCCGTAGCCCCTTACACACCGGGCCGCCACTGACCTGAACTCGCTCAGGCCGGTGTTGCGGTCATATGGCGGGCGGGCGCTGACCCGGTTCTCACATCAGTGGCGGTCAAGTACGCGACCGAACGACGCGATTAGGCGCGAGGTGTCGGATCTGATAAGTAATCATCCTCCGGTTCGAGGAGACAACATGGGAGGTTATAGTGTGGTGAGGGGCATTGTCAAGCATAATTGTGTGCCGCTCACTACACCGTTTTCAACTTGCCAATATTTCATGTTGATATTTCATGTTGCTTCTTTTGGTGTTGACAACGGCCCCCTCCCGAAGGTATCGTCTGCCCGGCTGACCCCGTGCAGCCCAATTCCACACCTCAAATGATGAATAGAGGCATCCTGTGAGACTTGGCGAACTGGCGAGAGCCGCTGATGTCAGCAGAGACACCGTCCAGTACTACCTCAGAGAAGGATTACTCCCCAAACCGAGGCTTAGACGAAAGAAGCTCGCTGACTACGACGCGACTTATATTGACCGGATAAGATTTATACGTGAGCTTCAAGAAAACCACGGGCTCTCAATTTCGGTGATCAAGCAGATCTTGAGACGACAGAAACGCGCGTCGTCTCTCGAACGTTCTCTTTTCCGTCTCCACAGCAAGTACTTTACCCCGCGCGATCATCTCTTGACCGAAGAAGTTGTGGGGGAGGAGGCCTTTCTGAAAGCCACCGGGCTTGGCCCCAAATGGCTTGCCAGAGGCGAAGAATGGGGAATTATCACCTATGAAATAAGGGAGGGCGCCAAGGTCTACTCACACGAAGCCGTCACCCTCGGAAAGCTTATTGTGGAAATGGACGCTATCGGCCTCGGGCCCAAGGACGGTTTTGACCGTGAGGCCTTGAAGGTTTCGATTAATATCTTGAGGCAGCTCGTGGAGCAAGTGAACGGACATTTTGCTCGCATCTATTGGGGTAAGCTTTCTTCCGAGGCTTTCCACAACAAGGGCGTGGAAGCCCTTGAGGTTGCCGCCTTGTACTTTTACCATCTGTTCAGGAAGCTGTGCAAAGAGCATACTGCGGCTCAGATAAGGAGGCTGGCGGAGAGCCAAGACGCGGCAGGCTCAGAACCGGAAACCCGCTGATTGTCAATGGACTTTGCCTGCCCGAATGGGCCTAAATGCGTCGCGGTCTCTGGGTTAATTTACAATATCAACATGTTGTGTTGACTCCGATCGCTCAGGCCGTCACAATCCGTGTTCGTCCGTCTTCCACGCAGCTTTACGGTACGTTTCCACCAGGGGCCAGGGGGCTGGATTGAGCGGAAGAATTATGGAGAATCTATGGCAAGTGGGCGGCGGCGGGCTGACCGACCCTGCGGATGCCGCTGTTTATCTCATCCGCTTCGGCGAAAAGGCAGCCCTTGTGGATGCGGGGAGCGGACAGGCCCATTCACGGTTGAAGAAAAACATTGTGGAGAGCTTAGGTCCAAGTGTGCAGATCGACTATCTTCTGCTCACCCACTGCCATTTCGATCATACCGGCGGCGCGGAAGCGGTGAGAAATGAATTCGGTTGCCGTATCGTGGCTCATGAATTGGATGCGGTCTACCTTGAACGCGGTGACTCTGAAGTGACCGCGGCGGCGTGGTACGGCGCGCGGCTCGAACCGCTGACCATCGATATCAAACTTCAAGGAGAGGAATCCACCCTTACGATCGGTGGCGGCAAGGTAACAGCGCTTCACTGGCCGGGCCACTCCCCGGGCTCGGTGGTCTATACGACATGCCTTGGCGATAAGCTTGTTCTTTTCGGCCAAGACATCCACGGACCGATCCATCCGGCATTGCTGTCCGATGAGGAGAAGTATCAGGCTTCGCTCAGGAAGCTTATAGCCCTGGACGCGGATCTTCTTCTGGAAGGGCATTTCGGCGTCTTTGGGAACAAAGAGCAAACGCGCGACTTCATTCAGTCATTTATCAAATAGGAGTCCAGCGTTCCGTATTGGTTTGAGAACTCGATACGGCCAAAGGGGCTCAGCAGCCCCAAACGGGCGCCTCGGAGCTAATTCGGGGCACGTGGTTTTCGAGTCCGATATCGACTTCAGGTCTCCTTGTCCGGCGTGCTCAGCTATCGAGACGGATACCTGTCCTTCATGTTGCGCGAATTAAGCAACAGACCCGCAAAGATGGTGAACAGGGCGACTGCCCCCAGGATCACCACTGCCACGCCCCACGGCCGACCGAACATCATCCGCTCCCGGATGATCTGAAGGGCTGTGTAGACCCAAACCGCCGCGCCCGCATAGGCCGACAGTTGCACGAGTATGAGGCTCCAGCGTTTCTTGATCAGCAAGATGAGAGGAACCAGGAGACACACCGCCATGAATCCGATGTCTCCATGTCGGAGGAAGTGAGCGGCCAAAAGCAGGGAAGCGATGAGTAGCGGGATTATCCTGAGAACCATAGGGTCAAATCTCCTTGCGAAATTTCGAGCGTTCCACGCCCATCCTTCTGCGCGCCTTTATGCCGAATTCTGTATCCCGATGCAAAAAGAAGGTTCTCCTGCCATAGCTCATGACGCTTGTATCATGATGCCGGCGGAATAAGGCTTCGATGGGAACGCCTAAGATTTTTCCTGCGGTTCGGGAACAAGACGCCCGAACCGCAGAACCACAGAGAAGCACATTAGTGGATCAGCGTCGTCGGATCAATACCGTGGCCCCCGATGGAGCCTTTCCGGACGCGTGAGGCCGCTCAATGAGAAGGCGCCTTGAAGAAGCAGGCCACTTCGCGCTGAAACAGCCGGTGGCCTTTTTGAAGGTGCAGCATATGGCCGCCATCAGGGACGATTACGTATCGCTTGTACGAATTTGGAAGTTGCCGGAAGAAGGGAAGGAGTCCATCCGGATCGGCCACGTCGTCGTGTTCTCCATGAATGATCATTGTGGGAACGGGTATGAGCTTTGGATGGATCATCGGCATGATGGTTACCATGTCGAGTTGAGGGCCCGTGGGCGTTTGCGGCTCGGCCAATACTGCGGCCCCGGCATAAGCGTCAACTACGTCACGGTCGTTGACCGCGTCCGGCGTCATGGAATAGAAACGATGCTTCCACGCGGCCTCCGGAATACTAATATAAGGGTTGTATCGGAATATGTCGATTCTGGGACGTCGCCGTGCGATGTCCGGGCTATCCACATGCATTTGGGCGTAACTCACGTATTTGTCCACCTTATCCGAATGCGACATGATGAACATCCCCGAGTACTGCGTGCCCCAGGACCAGCCAAGAAGGTTTACCCTTGTTGCGCCCCTCAATTTCGCGATGTGGTCAATGACGGCGCCCAGGTCCTCGCTGGCGAGCTGGGTCGTAAGATGCGCGTCCGGACGGCTTGAACGCCCGAATCCTCTGATATCAGGCGCAAATACATCGAAGCCCTCTTTAGCCAGGAAGTCCATAAGGCTGTACGAGGGCTTTCCCGGAGCCTGGAGGTCAAAACTCTCACGGCCGGCGGTTGCGGAGCCGTGAGCTAAGACAACAACCGGCTTGTTGGCATGGCTGCTTTGACACTTCTCCCATAGGTAAAGCCGGAGGCCGTCCCGGCCTACCCAATGTTCTGCGCCGACGACATCACCGGTTGCCGTTCCCATCCGTGAAGGCCTCCTCATTTTGCTCATTAGCGCATCATATGAAAGGAGTCGGGTTGAGGTCTCCTGGCTCGGGATTACGTATGGGGTGGTTTGGAGGGGAGACGAGTCTCCCCTCCAAATTATTGCGCAACGATGCGCTCGTGCCGCCTATCTCCGAGGCGAAGCCCCGGAGTGCTCGCCGAAGTCGAACGCTTTCATGACTCGTTGTAGCTCTCTAGCTATGACAGTTGGTATGACGCCGGTCCGAGCCGCCATGCCACTAGCCTGAAATCACACCCATCCGAGAATCATGTGAACCGCGTGCAACGCTCCTGCCGCGTACAAAGACGCCGCCAGGTCGTCCAGCAGGATGCCCCAGCCTCCGGGAAGACCCTCAAATCGGCGCGCGGGGAACGGTTTCACGATGTCGAAGAACCTCGTGGCCACGAAAGCCCAAAGCGCGGTCTGAAGCGGGTCGGATGTTCTGAAAAGGAGCACCGTGACAAGAAAGCCTGCCACTTCATCCAGGACGAATTGTCGGGGATCCTTCCTTCCCCAATATCGTTGAGCCCACGGGCCCAGGAGTATCGACAAAAAGCATGAGATCAGAAGGCACGCCGCGATCGCCCATGTCTGGAACTCGGTTGGAACGGTCTTGGCGATTGCCAAGAACAGGGCCATAGCAGGTAAGGAGCCGATAGTCCCTGGTATCAAGGGAGAATACCCGAAGCCCAGAGCGGTGCTCAGCGCGGCGCGAATGAAGTTTCCCAGCGCTCTCATGCGGATCCCGTTCCGATGAGTCTCCACTCAAAGCGGCCCTGTGGCGGACACAGAGTGGAGCTACCTTTTCAACTCGACCCGGTATTAGCATATATATGAGAGAGAGCAACCGAGAAAAAAGGTCTTCAAGATCCGGAAAGGGCCCAAGCATGGATCGAGAGCCGGTTCGTTCAACGAAGCTTATTATTCTCGCGCGACACGGAGAGACCGTATCGAACAGAGATGGTCTGATCATGGGGCAGTCCGATTCCGAGCTTACCTCTCGAGGGCTCGCTGCCGTGAAAGCGCTGGCTGAGAAGCTGACCCTCCACAGACCTCGCGTGATCTATGCCAGCTCGCTGGGCAGGGCGGTTTCCAGCGCGAAGATATATTCTGAAAAACTGGGGATTCCGATCGTCATGCGGGAAGCCCTCATCGAACTTTCCAGCGGAGCGTGGACCGACAAAACCCGAGATGAAGTGGTCCGCGGGAGACGCCATATCAGGACAAGCTGGACAGATCGGCCTCCCGGCGGTGAAAGCTACCAGGACGCGGAATCCCGTGTGTTCACGCTCATAACGGAGATCGAGGCGGACAAGGGCTCGAAAATTGCGCTCGTGGTGGGGCACGCATCCGTCAATCGCGTCTTTCTGAAGCTCTGGCTGGAGCTGGAACCCGACATCGCCCTTCGTGTGAATGTCCCCCACGACTCGGTATATTTGCTGGAGCCTTATGGACGAGTCGCTGTGCTGGATCACGCAGGAGCCATGAAACGCGGGCTTACGTTTGTGGAAGGATAACAGCGGGAGGCGCCCAAGCCGCTTCGGGCGCAAATTCTCCGGGAGAGGGAGTCATCACCCTGATTCTCGCGGGAACCTCCGGTCGCGCCACGGCCTTGACAATTACGCTCCACCCAAGATGATTGTACGGAAAGACGCGGCCCAGGGTCTTGTCCAGCCAACTCAACGCATCGATGCGGGTGAACGTCTTCGTTGACCCGGGCAGTCGAGGCAGTTTGTACGGGATGAGGTACGCCGATCGCCATTGAACCGGCTTGAATCCCGCGCGTCTCAATTTTGACCCGAGCGCCGGCGGAGTATAGAAGCGTAGATGCGTATCATCCCACCCGAACCAACGCCGATCGCCGCGCGCCACCCGCTGGTACGTTCCTTCAAGGAGATAGTTTATGGACAAGGCATTCTGAGTGCTTATTACGATCGCGCCCCCCGGCTCTGTCAGCGCGGCCGCATCCTCAAGCAGCCGCTGGTCGTCTTCCACATGCTCGATCACGTCTTTCATGAGGATGACGTCGAAGCGAACCTGAGGGGGGGAAAAAGGTAATCGATCACTCGGCAGAAAGTGGCAAAGCTTGTCCACATTTTCTTGCCGAGCAAAATATCGTGCGGTTGAAAGAACGGCCTCTTCCGCGTCCACTCCTACGACCTGCGCGGCGCCCGATAAAGCCGCGTGCACCGAGAAATAACCCGCGCCGCACCCGTAATCGAGAAAGCGCTTTCCTCTGAGATCTCCAAGCAGGTCTCGAATATGCTCGTTCTTGGCGCGGCTGTACGCCTTGCTCTGTTGATCGAGGTACGCGTCCAGAGCCTGCTTAGGTTCATGAGACCTGATCCAGTGATCCTCAGGATATCGGCGTCTTTCGGCATTCATCTCATATGATTTGCTGAATTGATTCTATCTTAATCTGTCACTTTTTCGAGCCATCGGATCTCCCCGGACGCCAATTTGAGCAGAAAAAGCGCAGTCAGTCGCGCCCTTTCGGTCAGGCTGTCCACGAAGAGGTATTCCTCCGAGGTATGGATACCTTCTCCTCTGACCCCAAGGCTGTCAACTGTAGTCAGGCCCTCGGCCGCCAAAATGTTCCCGTCGCCGGCCCCGCCGCTGGGGCGCCATTGGAGCGAAAGGCCGATTTCCTCGCCACATCGGGCAATGTGCTTGAGCGCCTGTAGCGTGAGGTCGTCCAGCGGCTTGGGCGGCCTGGCAAAATCGCCCAAGAGCCGAACCGAGAAGCCGTCACGGCCGTTCAACTCACCAATCAGCGCTGCAAGGTTACCTCCAAAGGTTTCCCGATCGGCCTCCGAGGTTACCCGAACGTTGAATCTGCACCGGCATAAATCCGGCGCCACGTTCGCCGGGCCTCCACCGCCAATCCACCCTACGTTTACTGTCACTTCGGGCAGACCGGTGTAAAGCTCATTGAGACGCACAATGAATTCAGCAAGAAGATGTATGGCGTTTCGCCCTTCGCCGGGGTTTCGGCCGGCATGAGCGGCTTTGCCTCGGACGACCACCGTGAAGTTCCCCGATCCGCGGCGCGACCCGACCAGCGCTCCCCCGGGAAGAGCAGGCTCGAAGAGCAGACCCAATTGGTTCCGTTTTGCCGCAGACCTTAGAAGGTCGGCGGAGCCCGGGGACCCGATCTCTTCGTCAGGATTGATGAGGATCTCCCACCCAATGTTTGCCGCCCAGGGGCTGCGTTCGAGCGCTGACAGCGCCGTCAGCATCACCGCGAGGCCGCCTTTGGCGTCAGCGACTCCAGGGCCTCTGAGACGGCCTTCGGCCGGGCGCGAGCACTCCTGAAACGGGTGATCCGCTTGAAATACCGTGTCATAGTGGATGCCGAGGAAAACCTTGAACGGAGCTGATCTGCGTTTCACAATGGAAAGGGCCTTGCCAAGCTGAGCCTCGGTGGGTTCCCCGCGGGAGTCCACAACCGTTTGAGTAGGGAGCGTAATCGAGCGCATTTCGCCGCCGAGCGCGCGGAAGTCATCGATCAAAAGGTCCAGCAACGCATTGAGTCCAGTGACGTTGTAGCTGCCGGAGTTGACTGCGGCCCAGTGTTCCACGAGGCTCACCATCTGATCGTGTCGGCTTTCGATCCAATCGACGTGGGCCGCGTAATCTTTCATGAGAAGCCAAAGCCGCATTGATCGAGGCTTACGTAAGTGAGTCCAAGGGCCAAGGCTACATTTTCGTACGTGACGTGTCCTTTGTAAAGGTTGACCCCCTTTGCCAGGGCGGCATCGGCTCTCACGGCAAATGCAAATCCTCGTTCCGCCAACTTGAGCGCGTACGGGAGAGTGACGTTGGTAAGCGCGAAGGTGGAAGTGCGCGCTACCGCGCCGGGCATGTTAGGCACACAGTAATGGATAACCTCGTCCACCACGAACGTGGGTTTGCTATGCGTCGTGGGACTGGTGGTTTCTGCGCAGCCTCCCTGGTCCACGGCCACGTCAACGATGACCGCGCCCCCTTTCATGTCCCGCACCATGTCCCGGCTGATCAGGCGCGGCGCGCGCGCCCCGGGGATGAGCACCGCGCCGATAACTAAATGAGAATTCACCACCGATTCGTAAATGTTGTCATAGTTGGACATAATGGTGGTTACGCGGCTGCCGAAGATATCGTCCATGTACATCAGCCGTTTCACATCCAGGTCGATCAGATGAACCTCAGCGCCAAGCCCCACTGCTATCTTGGTGGCGGCGCGTCCTACGGAACCTGCTCCCACAACGGTCACACGGCCGCGACCCACGCCTGGAACACCTCCGAGCAATACCCCCCGACCGCCCTGGGTCTTTTCGAGGAAATGCGCCCCGATCTGCACCGACATTCGCCCTGCCACTTCGCTCATAGGGACCAGGAGAGGAAGTGTCCCATCCGGCAGTTGAATTGTTTCGTATGCGACCGCGATGATTTTTCCGTCCAAGAGCGCTCGGGTGAGTTCCGGAGCCGGAGCGAGGTGGAGATACGCATACAGGATTTGACCCTCGCGTAGGAGCTTGTACTCCTGCGGTTGGGGCTCCTTGACTTTCATGATCATCTCCGCCCGGCCGTAGACTTCCGAAGCCTGGTTCACGATTGTGGCCCCCGCCTCCACGTATTCGGCGTCGGTAATGCGCGAGCCTTCCCCCGCGCCGCTTTCCACAAGCAGGCTGTGGCCGTGCGCGGCAAGAATCCTCACTCCTGAGGGCACGATACCCACCCGGTACTCGTCTTCCTTGATCTCCTTCGGCACACCAATGATCATGTCGATCCTTTCACGGGAGCATTAACCGTTTTTCTCCGCCTGCAGGGCCAAGCCTTCACTTTGTAATCTCGGTGTGTTATACGGCCAAACGTAACAGATGGACCCAAGGGTGTCAAAATCTTGGGAGAACCAAATCCCCGCGTGTGGGTCAAACAACTGTAAATTAATGACTATTGAAGGAGAGACATACATGAACAAGGACGGTTTACGGATGGCGACGGTGACGATCATATGCGCCGCGGTTATGGTCTTCGTCTCAGGCGCGTACTTACCGGCGCCCGCGGCCAAGAACTCTCCCGCCTTCCTTAAAGAGATGGGCGAAGCCTTTGTCGAGGTAGCCCAAAAGGTCACCCCAGCCGTTGTGAATATCATGTCTTCCAAGACCATGGCAGGCGCCGGCCCGGGGGCAGGCCAGTTCGACAAGCTGCCGGAGGATCATCCGTTCAAGGAGTTCTTCGGTGACGACCTCTTCAAGAAGTTTTTCAAGGGACCCTATGGCGGCGGAAAGGGGTTTCGTCGTCAGGGCGTGGGATCGGGCGTGATTGTCTCGGCCGACGGCGTTATTCTGACGAATGCTCATGTCGTGAAGGACGCGGATGAAATTAAGGTCACCCTGCCGGACAAGCGCACTTTCGACGCAAAAGTTATCGGCGCGGACCCCGAAAGTGACATCGCGGTGATCAAGGTGAACGCGACCAACCTTCCCGTGGCCCAATTAGGTGATTCCAGCAAGATGCGGGTTGGCGAGATCGTGCTCGCGGTCGGCAATCCATTCAAATTGAGCAGCACCGTCACGTCAGGGATCGTCAGCGCCACCGGCCGGACCAATGTGGGCATTATCGACTACGAGGACTTCATCCAAACCGACGCGGCCATCAATCCGGGCAATTCCGGCGGTCCCCTGGTTAACGTGAATGGTGAGGTGATCGGAATCAATACCGCAATAGCCACAGGCAGCGGCGGTTACCAGGGAGTCGGCTTTGCCATTCCCTCGAACACCGCGGCCCACATCATGAATTCCCTCCTGAAAGAAGGGAAAGTCCGCCGAGGTCTCTTAGGCGTGCACATCCAGGACCTCACGCCATCCCTCGCCAAGTCCTTCGGCCGTGAGGAAATCAAGGGCGCTCTCGTTTCCCAGGTGATCTCCGGCAGTCCTGCGGAAAAGGCCGGGGTCCAATCCGGAGATATCGTCCTGAAATACAACGGTCAGCCGGTGGAAGGCGCCGCGCAACTGAAGAACATGGTTGGTGTTGAAAAGCCGGGCGCCACGGCAACTCTCACCATCTTTAGAAAGGGCTCTACCCTTGAGAAGAAGGTGATGGTCGGCGAACGAGATTCCAAGAAGATCGCTTCCGAAGCGCAGGAGGAGACAGAGTCGGGCAAGTCAAGCACCGAGCTTGGGATAGCTATTGAGCCGGTCCCGCAGGCGCTTGCTGAGAAGTTGAACCTCCCAAAGGGTAAGGGAGTGCGTGTGGCTGATGTCCAAGGAGACGGCGTGGGTCAAACCATGGGTCTGAAAGCCGGGGACATCATTCTCGAAGTGGACGACAAAGTCGTTGACGACGTTGCGTCGTTCAAAACGGCCCTGCAAGAATCCAAGAAGAGCAACGTGGTCCGTCTAAAGGTTCAGAGAGGTAACAACACCCTCTTTTTCGCCGGTAACCTGAAGTAGATCGTTCCGACCGTGAACCGTCAGGGGCGGGTCGTAAGCCCGCCCTTATATTACCTGCCATACGAAAGAGCTGCAACGAATCTTGGAATTTCTCAGCTTCAGTGGCCACTCCGAGGCTTCGCGTCGGAGAATGGGAGGAAGAGCGCATCGTTGGGCAATAGCTTGGAGGGGAGACTCATCTCACCTCCAAACCACGCCATACGTGGATCCGAACAAAGATACTCAAGCCGAGGGCTTTCACACGAATTCCACATCGATCCGGCAGCCGAGAGACTCCAGGTCCTTCCACAGGCACATCGTCGCATGACGGAACAAGGATTTGTGGTCCCGAGCCGCGCCTACTCGTCGCATCTCCCCGGGAAAGACGAAGTCCTTCGAATCAAATTGCCCCTCGTTAAAGTACTGATCCAAAGATTCCTCCCAGGTGCCTTTGAGCGCCATGTTCGGCGAATGGCAGAGCGGCACGTCGACGTGCTCCATCAGACATTCCTGAGCCACACGCACTTCCACGTGCATTCCCGACCGATAGGTTATATCGGCCACAGGACGCCCATTTCGGGACAAGTGCGCGATAATGACCATTTCAGGGTCCTCGGCGGGGCGTTTCGAGCGCAAATGACCGCGGTTTCGCGAGCTTAAGAGTTTACCAGCGAGAACCCCGAATGCGCAAGACGTGGCCGGACACTACCCCGCGAGGGTCTGAGTCCCAATCACTCCACTTTGATTATCTACAAAGCTTCGAGTGATACCGGGTCAGCGTGTATAATGTCCTCGCATACGTCCCATCCTGTGACGCGCGAAGGGCGGAGACTCCATGAAGGTATTGAATGTGCTGGTCTTCCCTGGTGGCACTGAGATCGGTCTCGAAATCAGGTCGGCTCTCTGCCAATGCAAAGAGGTGCGGTTGTTTTCTGCCGGCGCGGCTGTTTCAAATCATGCGCCTTATGTTTATGCCAGGCATTTTTCGGTTCCCGATGTGGCAGACCCCCATTGGGTGGATCGACTCAACGAGATCATAATAAGCAACCATATCGACTACATATTTCCTGCGCATGATGAGGTGCTTGTTGCTCTGGCCGAAAACGTGGATCGTGTCCGAGCCAAGATGGTATCGTCACCGCCGGAAACCTGTTTGATCAGCCGCTCAAAAAAAGATACGTACCGGATACTTGGCGAGGTCCTCCCTGTCCCTGAAGTTTATGAGCACGCGGATCAGGCCAAGCGCTATCCGGTCTTCCTCAAGCCTGACAGGGGTCAGGGCTCGCAGGGCACTTCCCTGATTCGAGACGGTGAGGAGCTTGAGATGGCGCTACGTCGCGATCGCGACCGTTTGATCTTGGAGTATTTGCCAGGCAAGGAATATACGATCGATTGTTTTTCCAGCCGTCAAGGAGGATTGCTTTTCTGCGGCGCGCGGGAACGTGTTAGGACCAGGAGCGGAATATCCATGGCCGGCCGTCCTGCGCAAGATGGGCTGTTTCTCGACTATGCGCGGGCTATTGCCCGGAGGCTCAGGTTTCATGGCGCCTGGTTTTTCCAGACGAAGCAGGACAGGAATGGCGCCCACAAGTTGCTCGAGTTCGCTCCACGGATTGCCGGGACCATGGCGTTTCATCGTGTCCAGGGAGTGAATTTTCCTCTTCTCAGCTTGTGCGAACAGGAGGGAATCCCTATCGAGATCAGGCCAAATTTGCTCCATATAGAAATGGACCGTGCTCTGGTGAACCGTTACAGACACTCTGTCAGCTTCAGCTCCGTATACGTGGATCTCGACGACACCCTTATCCTAAATGGGAAAGTGAATGTGGACTTGATCAGATTCCTATACCAGTGCATAAATGAAGGGAAACGCTTGGTTTTGCTGACCCGACACGCGGCGCGTGTTCAAGAAACCCTCAATGCGTATCGTGTCGAACACCTTTTCGACGAAGTTATTCATCTGGATTCCACCGAGCCCAAGGCTGCTCACATCAGGGAAAGGGACGCGATTTTCATAGATGACAGCTTTTCGGAACGGAAAAAGGTCAGCGAGGAAATAGGGATACTGACCTTCGACTGTAGTATGATCGAGATGCTGCTGAATGAAAGGGTCTGAACAAG